>NZ_WMLF01000143.1 GCF_014156695.1 Streptomyces durbertensis
GGCCGGGGCCGCCACGGGAGCGACGGCGGGGGCGCCGCCGGGGCCGGCGGCGTTGGCCGCGAAGGTGCGGACGCTCGCGCCTTCGATGACACGGTCCATGCAGCGGGTGGCGGAGACCGTGGCCGCCGATCCGGCCGGCTGCGCGGCGCTCACCGTCACCGCGCTGGCCGAGCGCACGGGCACCAGCGAGGCGACGGTCGTACGGACCTCGCGGGTGCTGGGCTATCCCGGTTACCGGGATCTGCGGTTGGCGCTGGCGGGCCTCGCCGCCCAGCAGGCGTCCGGTGCCGCGCCCTCGGTGACGGCGGACATCAACGTCGACGACCCGATGCCGGACGTCATCAACAAGCTGGCGCAGGACGAGCGGCGGACGCTCGCCGACACGGCCGCCTGCCTCGACCCGGTCCAGGTCGAGGCGGCCGCCACGGCGCTCGCGGCGGCGCGCCGGATCGACGTGTACGGGGTCGGCGCGTCCGGCCTCGTCGCCCAGGACCTGACGCAGAAGCTGCTGCGCATCGGCCTGCTCGCGCACGCGCACAGCGACCCGCACCTGGCGGTGACCAACGCGGTGCAGTTGCGGGCCGGTGACGTGGCGGTGGCGGTCACTCATTCGGGGCGGACCGTGGACGTGATCGAACCGCTGCGGGTCGCGTTCGAGCGCGGCGCGACGACGGTGGTCATCACCGGCCGTCCGGACGGGGAGATCAACAGCTACGCGGACCTGGTGCTCACGGTCTCCTCCGCCCGGGAGAGCGAGCTGCGGCCGGCGGCGATGTCCAGCAGGACGGGCCAACTGCTGGTGGTCGACTGCCTGTTCGTCGGGGTCGCGCAGCGGACGTACGAGTCGGCGGCGCCGGCCCTGTCCGACTCCTACGAGGCACTGGCGCACCGCCACTCCCCCGACCCCCGGCACTGAGCCCCGGCACTGAGCCACGGCACCGACCGAACACCGGCCATGGCGCCGAACCACTCGATCCCGACCGACAGTCCGCGCCACCGCGCGGCCGAGGAGTGCCCTCCGCGATGACCCCGCACGACGAGTACCACGAGCTGCGTGCCCAGCTCGCCGCCCTCGCCACCGAGCAGTTCAGCCCGGAGCTGGCCGAGGTGGACCGGATGCCCACGCTGCAGATCGTCCGGTTGATGAACCGGCAGGACGCGGCGGTGCCCGGCGCGGTGGCCACGCGGCTGCCGGAGATCGCCGCGGCGATCGAGGCCGTAACCGCCCGGATGGCCGCCGGCGGCCGGCTTTTCTACGCCGGCGCCGGCACGGCGGGCCGGTTGGGGGTGCTGGACGCGAGCGAGTGCCCGCCCACGTTCAACACGACTCCGGGTCAGGTGGTGGGGCTGGTCGCGGGCGGTCCGCAGGCGTTGCTGACGGCGGTGGAGGGCGCCGAGGACAGCAGGGAGCTGGCCGCCGCCGACCTGCGGGAGCGGGGGGTGTGCGCGGCGGACACGGTGGTCGGTGTCTCCGCGTCCGGGCGGACGCCGTACGCGGTGGGCGCGGTCGAGTACGCCCGGCGGTGCGGTGCGCTGACGGTCGGCCTGGCCTGCAACGAGTCGTCGCCGCTGGGCGCGGCGGCGGAGCACCGGATCGAGGTGGTGACGGGCCCCGAACTCGTCGCCGGTTCCACGCGGTTGAAGGCGGGCACCGCGCAGAAGCTGGTGCTGAACATGATCTCGACGATCACGATGGTCCGGCTCGGGAAGACCTACGGGAACCTGATGGTGGACGTCCGGGCGTCCAACGCCAAGCTCCAGGCGCGGTCCCGGCGGATCGTCGCGCAGGCCACCGGCGCGAGCGACGAGGAGATCGAGAAGGCGCTGGCGGCCACCGACGGCGAGGTGAAGAACGCGATCCTCGTGCTGCTCGGCGGGGTGGACGCGGTGCGGGCGGCCGAGCTGCTGGCGGCGAGCGACGGGCGGCTGCGGGACGCGCTGGAGGCGGCGCGGGGTTGAGCCGCGCGGGGTTGAGCCGCGCGGGGAAGGCGGGTTCAGCCGAGGCCGCCGACCGGTCCGCGCGCGATCGGTCCGGTCGGCGGCCTGGCGATCCTCGGGCGGCGTCAGCAGTTGGACTTGGCCGGCAGGCCCGCGAAGCGGGACTCCAGCCACAGGAACACCTCGGGGTACGCGGTGATGGCGCCGCCGACGTGGGTGAGGCCGAGGTTGGGGGAGAACCTCACGTTGGCTCCGGCGGCGCACCAGTCCTTCGACAGCTGGCGGCCGACGCTGTAGGGGATGGCGTCGTCGAGCATGCTGTGGTTGAGCAGTACGGGCACCTTTGGCGCCTGCCTGCCGATGCGCTGCTCCTCGATGATCGGCTTCCAGCGCGGGTCCTGGAGGTAGTCGGCGATGGGCTTGCCGTTGGCGGTGAGCCGGCGGCTGTCGGTGAACGCGTGCCGGGCGACGGCCTCGATGGTGCAGTACCGCTCGGACTCCTTGATGAAGTTCCGGCCGCGCGTGTTGAGGTAGGGGTCGGTGTCGACGTCGTAGCCCTCGGCGAGGCCGACGACGGCGTAGCCGAGGAAGCCCGCGTACGGCGAGCGGTCCAACCGCTTGGCGACGGCGTTGAGTTCGGCGGGCACGGCGCCGGCGGCGACGCCCTTGAGGTGGAGTTCGGGGGCGTAGGTCGGGGCGAGTTCGGCGGCCGCGGCCGCCGCGCCGCCGCCCTGGGAGTAGCCGGTCACGGCGACCGGTCCGGCGGCGGGCACACGGGATCCGGGCAGCCGCTGGGCGGCCCGGGCGGCGTCGAGGACGGCGTTGCCGGAGGTCTTGCGGTTGACGTAGGTGTGGCGGCCGGGGGTGCCGAGGCCCTCGTAGTCGGTCATGACAACCGCGTAGCCGCGCGCGACGAGGCCCTTGACGAACAGGCCCTCGTACTCGGAGCCGGCGGCGAGCTGCCGGGAGGGCGCGCAGTGGTCGCCGATGCCCTGGGTGCCGGCGGCGTAGCTGACCAGGGGGCGTTCGCCCTTGCCGATCCAGGGGGCCTTGGGGGTGATGACCGTTCCGGTGACGGCGGTGGGCCGCCCCTGACCGTCGGTGCTGCGGTACATGATCCGCTGGACGTCGGCGTTCACCTTGATGAGCTTCAGCGGGTCGAGGTAGAAGGTCGCCGGTTCGGCGCGGATGACGTCGCCGTTGTTGGCGGGCAGGCTGGCGGGCGGCTGGTAGAAGGGCGGACGCTCCTCGGTGGCCTGGGCGGTACCGGCGGTGGTGAGCAGTCCGAACGACGCCGTGGTGGCGAGGAGGACGAGTCCCGAGCAGACTCGGCGCAGGGGTGACTTCACTGACACTCCAGGAATGCGGCTCGAGGCGACCACCTGTGTGGGGCGGGGGTCGCGGTGGGGGTGCGACGCGGCGCCGGCCGTGCTGTCCTACACGGCCGGCGCAGTGGCTCTGAACGGAACCTACGGGCCAGTAGGTTCTGCCTGGAGGATGCGACCGGCCTTCCGGAGTGTCAATGCGATGAGCAGTGCTAGTTTTTCACTGGCTGACATGCTATGGCCAAGCCCGGACAGAGAGGAACGGTGAGTCGCGACACGCTTGCGCATCGCGACTCACCGCAGGTCAGCGAGACCCCGCCCGGCCGGTCAGGCCCGGGTCACCGGCTCCTGGAGTTCGGTGACCCAGTTCTCCGAATCGCCCTCACACGAGAGGCTGACCTCCCTCGGGATGCCCGTCGAGCGGTAGCCGTTGCCGTCGATCCAACGGGCCAGCCGTTGGATCGACGGCATCACCCGGTCCATCGAACCGTGGTGCACCACGGTGGCGGCGCTCTCCAGTCCGGGCAGGTCGACCACGTCGAAGGCGTGGGCGGCGTCCGGTTCCACCGCCACGGTCACCCCCGCGTGCACCCGCACGGTGCCGTCGTCCAGCGGCTCGTAGTACGCGACACCCGGGCCGCTCACCGCGACACCCGAACGCTCCAGCTCCTCCAGCAGCCTGGTGTACAGCGGCTGGATCACCGGGCCGATCGACGCCGGCTCCAGGCCGTCCGCGACGGCGGACAGTTCGGCCAGCCGCACCGGGGGCACGCTCTTCAGAACGATGTCGTCGTTGGACATGTGTCCCTCACTCTCGATCACCTGGAGCCTCGCCTCGACCTGGGCCAGCCGCGCCGTGTCGGCGGCGATCGCCGCCGCCAGCTCGCTCCGGCGGAGCCGCAGCATGCCGCGCAGTTCCGCCGTGCCGACCTGTTCGTCGAGCAGTTCCGCGACCTGCTGGAGCCCGAACCCCAGCTCCTTGAGCGCGATGATCCGGTTCAGCCTGCTCAGCTGGTCGGCGGTGTACCGCCGGTAGCCGGTGAACGGGTCGACGTGGGCGGGGCGCAGCAGCCCCACGGCGTCGTAGTGGCGCAGCATCCGCACCGACACGCCGCCGTACCTGGCGAAGTCTCCGATACTCAACATGACACCTCCACAGGACCGCCTCACACAGTGTGAGAGTCAACCTCTCACCTCCGCGCCCACGCGCCGGCCGCCGGGCGACGTCGTCCCGAAGACGGCAACAAACGTTGGCGCCGCCGCCCGACCCGCCGCACACTCGCGGCGTTCGACGGAAGCAGCCGAAGCGGTACAGGACCAGGGAGCGACGGATGAGCGAACGGCACGGGCACCACCACGCGCACGGAGAGCACGGGCACGAGGGGCACGCCGGGCACCACGGCCACGCGGGCCACGAGCCGGATCTGGACTGGCGGGAGATGGCCGAGGCGCTGGAGACCGAGGCCGAGTTGTACGCCGACGGGGTGCGGTTGATGCTCGGCTGGCTGGACGAGGTGCTGAACACGACCGGCGGCGGCTCCCCGGAGCGGGTGCTGGACGTGGGCAGCGGGCCGGGGATCAACACGACGCTGCTCGCCGAGGCGTTCCCCGAAGCCCAGGTGGTCGCGGTGGACGGTTCGCCGGAGCTGCTGGAACGGGCCGCGCACCACGCGGAGCGCCTCGGCCTGGCCGACCGGATCAGCACCCGGCGCGCCGAACTGCCGCAGGACGCCGCCGGGCTCGGCCGGGCGGGACTGGTGTGGAGCAGCAGGGTCGTGCACCACGTGGGCGACCAGCAGCAGGCGCTGAAGGCGCTGGCCGGGGCGGTCGAGGACGGCGGGGCGCTGGCGGTCGTCGAGGGCGGACTGTCCGCCCGCTACCTGCCCCGGGACATCGGCTTCGGCCGGCCGGGGCTGGCGACCCGGCTGGAGGCGCTGCGCGAGGAGTGGTTCACCCGGATGCGCGACGGGCTGCCCGGCTTGGTGTCCGTCGTGGAGCACTGGCCGGCCCTGCTGGCCGAGGCGGGACTGCGACCGGTCGGTTCGCGGACGTTCCTGACGGAGATCCGCGATCCGCTGCCCGCGGCGGTGCGCCGCCATGTCCACGGCCAGCTGACCAGGTCCCGGGAGCGCCTGGCGGAGGAGCTGGAGAGCGACGACCTGGCCACGCTGGACCGGCTGCTGGACGAGGACTCACCCGAAGGAGTGCTGCACCGCCCCGACCTGTTCCTGCTGACGGCGAACACCGTCCACGCCGCCGTCCGCGACCCCTCCTGACCCGGGCCGGGGCCAACGCGGCCGGGACCAACGCGGCGGGGTGGTGTCCCGTCGTCCGGAACACCACCCCGCCGGCGGTCACTTCGCGGTTCAGGCCCGCGCCGACTCCCGGGCGGCGCCGGCCGGCGCCTTCTCGTCCGCGGAGGCCGGCTCCCAGCACTCGACGTTCTTCAGGCCCGGCACGCGGTCCCGGGTGAACACCGGGTCCAGTCCCTGGCGGCGCTGCGCCGTGTAGTCGTCGAGCAGCTTGAAGGCGATCACCGACAGCGGCAGGATCGCCAGCAGGTTGACGAGGACCATCGCGCCCATCGTGATGTCGGCGAGGTTCCAGACGATGCTGACCTTGCCGAGCGCGCCGAGCAGCACGCAGCCGATGACCACGGCCCGGTAGGAGTGCATGACCGAGCGGCGTTCGGTGATGAACTCGATGTTGGACTCGCCGTAGTAGTAGTTACCGATCATGGAGCTGAAGGCCACCATGAAGACGACCAGCGTCAGCGCGTGGCCGGCCCAGCCGCCGAGCGCCTCGCTGAACGCCGTCTGGGTGACGTCCGCGCCGCCGCGCTCCCCGAGGGCGGGGTTGGCGCTGAGGATGATCAGGGCGGTCATGGTGCACACGATCAGGGTGTCGACGTAGACGCCGAGGGTCTGCACGAGGCCCTGCTTGACCGGGTGGCTGGTCTCGGCGGCGGCGGCCGCGTTCGGCCCGGAGCCCATGCCGGCCTCGTTGGAGAACATGCCGCGCCGCACGCCCTGGAGGATCGCCGTGCCGACGGCGCCGCCGGCGACCTCGCGGAAGCCGAACGCGCCGGCCACGATGTCGGCGAGCATGCCGGGCACGGAGGAGATGTTCAGCAGCACGACGACCGTGCCGAGCAGCAGGTAGAGGCCGACCATCGTCGGGATGAGCACCTGGGTGACGCGGGCGATCCGCTTGACGCCGTAGAACACGGCGAGCGCGAGCATCACGGCCAGCGCGCCGCCGAGTACCCACTTGAAGGTGGTGCCGGTGTCGCCGAAGGAGCCGCCGGCGGCCACCGTGATCGTGTTGGACTGGACGGCGGTCAGCACGAAGCCGAAGGTCAGCGTGATGAGGACGGCGAAGAGCACGCCCAGCCAGCGCATGCCGAGGGCGCGCTGCATGTAGTAGGCGGGGCCGCCGCGGAACGTGCCGGGCTCCTTGCCGCGCGACTTGTACAGCTGGGCGAGGGTGGACTCCACGAAGGCGGAGGCTCCGCCGACGATCGCCATGACCCACATCCAGAACACCGCGCCCGCGCCGCCGAGCGTGATGGCGGTGGCGACGCCTGCGATGTTGCCGGTGCCGATGCGGGCGGCGGCGGAGATGGTGAAGGCGCCGAACGGGCTGACGCCGCCGTTGGCCGGCCGGTCCCGGAACACCCGGAACATCTCCGGCACCAGCCGCAGCTGGACGGCCTTGGAGCGGAAGGTGAACCACAGGCCCGCGACGGCTACCAGCGGGATCAGCAGATAGGTCCAGAAGACGTCGTTGACGTCCAGAATGAAGGCGTCCAGCGTGTCGATCATGCTCATGCGGGTGGTGCGTCCCGTCCTGGGTGTGTCGGGTGGGGTGCTCCGCGCGCCGGGAGGGTACGGGTCGCGTACCGGTGGGGCGGCGGCCGGCGGAGGGCGGCGCCTCCGCGCGGACAGGGCGGAACCCCGTCGGAGCTTCCGGGAGGTTAACCACCGTCAACCACCGCTGAACAGACGCTCCGGAAGTGCGGTATCTCACATTATGGGACGGCTTGTCACGCCGAGGGGCGGCCCCGGTACCTGCGGTGTGCGGGGCCGCCCCTGGACGGGCGTTCGGCGTCAGCGGGAGGTGGGCTTCTCCAGGAGGTCGTCCGGGTCCCAGCAGTCGACGTTGCGCAGCCCGGGCACCCGGTCGGTGGTGAAGACCGGGTCCAGGCCCTCCTTGCGCTGCGCGGTGTAGTCGTCGAGCAGCTTGAAGGCGATCACCGAGAGCGGCAGGATCGCCAGCAGGTTGACGAGCGCCATCGCGCCCATGAAGACGTCGGCGAGGTTCCAGACGGTGTCGACCCGGCCGAACGCGCCGAGCAGCACCACGGCCAGGACGGTCACCCGGTAGGCCGGCAGCACGTACCGACTGGCCGTCATGAACTCGATGTTGGACTCACCGTAGTAGTAGTTGCCGATCATCGAGCTGAAGGCGAGCAGCATGACCACGACGGTCAGGGTGTGGCCGGCCCAGCCGCCGAGGCTGTCGGCGAGGGTGCTCTGGGTGAGGTCGGCGCCCTGACGCACGCTCAGGTCCGGGTTGGCGCTGAGGATGATGAACGCGGTCATCGTGCAGATCAGCAGCGTGTCGAAGAAGACGCCGAGGGCCTGGACGAGGCCCTGCTTGACGGGGTGCGTGGTGTACGCGGTGGCGGCGGCGTTGGGCGCGGAGCCCAGGCCGGCCTCGTTGGAGAACATGCCGCGCCGCACGCCCTGCTGGATGGCCGCGCCGACCGCGCCGCCGGCGACCTCGCGGAAGCCCAGCGCCGAGCCCACGATGTCAGCGATCACCCGCGGCAGTTCGCTGATGTTGACGACGACCACGATGGCGCCGAGCACCAGGTAGATGACGGCCATCAGCGGCACGAGCACGGTGGTGACGTGGGCGATGCGCCGCACGCCGCCGAAGATGACCAGGCCGAGCAGCAGGACCATGGCCACGCCGACGAGCGCCTCGAACCAGCGGTCTCCGACGACGTCGAACGAGTTGGAGGTGACGGCGACGATGGTGTTCGACTGGACGGCGTTGAAGACGAAGCCGAAGGTGAGGGTGATGACAACGGCGAACACGATGCCGCCCCACCGCTTCCCGAGGCCGCGCTGGATGTAGTACGCCGGGCCGCCTCGGAAGGTGCCGCCCTCCCGCGGCTCCCGCACCTTGTACAGCTGCGCCAGCGTCGACTCGACGAACGCGGAGGCGGCGCCGAGCAGCGCCATCATCCACATCCAGAACACCGCGCCGGGACCGCCGACGGTGATGGCGCCGGCGACGCCGGCGATGTTGCCGGTGCCGACGCGGGCGGCGGCCGAGATGGTGAAGGCGCCGAACGCGGAGACGTGCTTGCGGCCGTCGGGGGCGAGGGCCGCCCTGCCGGTGACCGCGCGCAGCATCTCCGGGAACAGCCGTACCTGCACGGCCTTGGAGCGGAGGGTGAACCACACGCCCGCGACCGCGATCAGCGGGATCAGCAGATAGGTCCAGAAGACATCGTTGACGTCGACGATGAGGGCGTCGAGGGTTTCCATGCGCGCGTGTGTCCTAGTGGTCGGTGGTGCCTGCGGCCTGTCCGGCGGACACGGGGGGTGTTCCGGCGGTCGGGGAGGAACCGTGGGTCGACGGCCCCCGTCAGGCCTCAAGCAGGCTACCCGCACAAACGGTGGCACAACGCCACAACCCCGTCGGCGGCCGCGTCGCGGCGTCGGCACGCCTTCCCTTGGGGCGGCCGCGCCAAACCGGAGGTGAGGGGCGACACACACAAACGCCCGAGGGCGGCGCCTCCGGGGAGGCGCCGCCCTCGGGTTGGTGCGGACGACCCGGCCGTACGCCGGGCCCTGATCCGGGACGGATCAGAAGTCCATGCCACCGCCCATGCCACCGGTCGGGTCCGCGGCGGCGGCCCCGGCCTTCTCCGGCTTGTCGGCGATGACAGCCTCGGTGGTGAGGAACAGCGCGGCGATCGACGCGGCGTTCTGCAGCGCGGAACGCGTCACCTTGGCCGGGTCGATGATGCCCTCGGCGACCAGGTCGACGTACTCGCCGGTGGCGGCGTTCAGGCCGTGACCCGGGGTCAGGTTGCGGACCTTCTCCACCACGACGCCGCCCTCGAGACCGGCGTTGACCGCGATCTGCTTGAGCGGGGCCTCCAGGGCGAGCTTGACGGCCTGGGCGCCCGTGGCCTCGTCGCCGTCCAGCTCCAGCTTCTCGAAGACGCTGGCAGCCTGGAGCAGGGCCACGCCGCCACCGGCGACGATGCCCTCCTCGACGGCGGCCTTGGCGTTGCGCACCGCGTCCTCGATGCGGTGCTTGCGCTCCTTCAGCTCCACCTCGGTGGCGGCACCGGCCTTGATGACGGCCACGCCGCCGGCCAGCTTCGCCAGACGCTCCTGGAGCTTCTCGCGGTCGTAGTCCGAGTCGGAGTTCTCGATCTCGGCGCGGATCTGGTTGACCCGGCCCTGGACCTGCTCGCTGTCGCCGGCACCGTCGACGATGGTGGTCTCGTCCTTGGTGATGACCACCTTGCGGGCGCGGCCGAGCAGCTCGATGCCGGCGTTCTCCAGCTTGAGGCCGACCTCCTCGGAGATGACCTGGCCACCGGTGAGGATGGCGATGTCACCGAGCATGGCCTTGCGGCGGTCGCCGAAGCCCGGGGCCTTGACGGCGACGGACTTGAAGGTGCCGCGGATCTTGTTGACGACGAGCGTGGACAGCGCCTCGCCCTCGACGTCCTCGGCGATGATCAGCAGCGGCTTGCCGGACTGCATGACCTTCTCCAGCAGCGGGAGCAGGTCCTTGACGTTGCTGATCTTCTGGTTGGCGATCAGGATGTACGGGTCGTCGAAGACGGCCTCCATACGCTCCATGTCGGTGGCGAAGTACGCCGAGATGTAGCCCTTGTCGAAGCGCATACCCTCGGTGAGCTCCAGCTCCAGACCGAAGGTCTGGGACTCCTCGACGGTGATGACGCCTTCCTTGCCGACCTTGTCCATCGCCTCGGCGATGAGCTCGCCGATCTGGGTGTCGGCGGCGGAGATCGAGGCGGTGGAGGCGATCTGCTCCTTGGTCTCGACGTCCTTGGCCTGCTCGAGCAGGGCGGCGGAGACGGCCTCGGTGGCCTTCTCGATACCGCGCTTGAGGGCCATCGGGTTGGCACCGGCGGCGACGTTCCGCAGACCCTCGCGGACCAGCGCCTGGGCGAGGACGGTCGCGGTCGTCGTGCCGTCACCGGCGACGTCGTCCGTCTTCTTCGCGACCTCCTTGACCAGCTCGGCGCCGATCTTCTCGTACGGGTCCTCGAGTTCGATCTCCTTGGCGATGGACACACCATCGTTGGTGATCGTGGGGGCGCCCCACTTCTTCTCGAGGACGACGTTGCGGCCCTTGGGGCCGAGGGTGACCTTGACGGCGTCGGCGAGCTGGTTCATCCCGCGCTCGAGGCCGCGCCGCGCCTCCTCGTCGAACGCGATGATCTTGGCCATGTGAAGTGGTCCTCCCAGACGGGGTGGATTTCTTCGGACCGCGCTGGCGCCCGCGACGGACGGCCTGCGAGCCTGGCGGTTCCTTACCCCACCCGGCCTGCGGACCTCACCGAACCGGTCCTCCGTTGTCACTCTCACCTTCAGAGTGCTAACGCCAATGATTAGCACTCGACCCCGTCGAGTGCAAGGCGGTTCCGCGTCCCGGGGTGTCCGCCGCATGGCTCCACGGCCCGTCCCGGCGGCTCGGGAGCCGTGTTCGGGGGCGCGCAACGACAAAGGGCCCGCGCCCGGTTGGGGCGCGGACCCTTCGTCGGTCGCCGTGAGGCTCCCTACAGGTGTATGGTCGCCGCTCAGGCCGTGACGCGGACCATGTCCGCCTGCGGCCCCTTCTGACCCTGCGAGATCTCGAACTCCACTCGCTGTCCTTCTTCCAGGGTGCGGTAGCCGTCCATCTGGATCGCGCTGTAGTGGACGAACACGTCCGCACCACCGTCGACCGCGATGAAGCCGTATCCCTTCTCCGCGTTGAACCACTTGACGGTGCCCTGAGCCATTCCTAACTCCCCTATTGCTGGCCCTTGCACGAGACCGCACTCCGCGGACCCGGGTCAGACCTCACCCCCACAGCCGCGGGGGTGTGCGCCGGAACGCGTCGACCGCCGCTGAATGTATCCGCACGGAAGCCCTCTGCAACAGGCCATCCAGGCGAGAATTCTGGACTAGACCAATAGGGCATTACGCGCACACGGCAAGAAACCCGGGCAATCCTGGCCGGGCATAACGGAAGAACACGACATCCTTCCCGTCGTTCGTCGACAAGAAAGTTCGCGTTCTCAGACACATGAATGAGTCATGTGAGGGGGGGTGCGTGGGGAGCGGGGCCACTCTACCGCTTCACCACCACGCGGAATGCCCGCCTCCGGCCACCTCATGGCACAACAGTGCAACCGATTTCCGGCCCATTTCGGACAGCTCTGGGCCACGCTGGGCGCTGCGTCACCTGACCGCCGCGTACAGCGAGCGGAGGCGCGCCCATGTGTGACTCGGACACCCGCCGGACACACAAAG
>NZ_WMLF01000144.1 GCF_014156695.1 Streptomyces durbertensis
AACCCAAACCGGTGACCCTTCTCACCTGCGACTTTCCCCCAGACTCGGACATCTCCACCCCACCCGATCCCACTCCGTCCGCCTCAACCCCACTCAGCCGGACCCGGTGAGGCAATTGCCACCCCAACCGAGAGAAGCAACCTGAGGCCGACGGGAGCGACGCTGCAGCCAGCGGCGGCCTTCCGGTTCCCGCACCTCACGAGCGAGCACACCGGCGCGCCAAACGCTCCAACGCAGATCCGCCCTCAACTACAGAGGGTCACCCCAGGCTCGAACGGCGATCTCTCGGCTTCGCTAGTCTCTCACCGAAAGGCCGTCATGCCTGGCCAGCCGGCGGAAGAAGCGGGAGGTTGAGCGATGGCTTCGAGGCGGACCGATGCGCCCGCGACGTTCGTGGTTTCCCTTCTCCGCACCCGGAAGGGCCCAAGCCTCGCCAGTTGTGCACCGCATGAACAGGAGTGCTCGTCCCGCCGCCAAACACAACCGAACGAAAACGCCACGCACCACGGATAAAGTGCCAGGTCAGCAAGCCTCGGCCCCGCACCCGCGGGGATCGTCCACGGTCAGTGGTGGGCATGATCGGCGGGTCTCCCTCGGCCCCGCACCCGCGGGGATCGTCCCTGGTACAGCAGGTACCCGCAGTCTGCCAGGCCCTCGGCCCCGCACCCGCGGGGATCGTCCCCTCGTTTGTCGTGAGGTGTGGCGGATCGGCGCCTCGGCCCCGCACCCGCGGGGATCGTCCTCCCAGGCGTCCCGTGCCGTGCGGAAGCACGGCCTCGGCCCCGCACCCGCGGGGATCGTCCGCAGCACGTCGCCGGACCGCCCTGCCTGCCCGGCTCGGCCCCGCACCCGCGGGGATCGTCCCTCGAGCTGGTCGCGGACCACGTCCTCCCACTGCTCGGCCCCGCACCCGCGGGGATCGTCCGTGACTGAGGCTCATGACACCCCCTTCCCGTCGCTCGGCCCCGCACCCGCGGGGATCGTCCGGGCCGTGCCATAGCCCGCCAGCGACGGCCCCACTCGGCCCCGCACCCGCGGGGATCGTCCGGGACACCCGCATGAGCACGCAGCCCGTACACCCTCGGCCCCGCACCCGCGGGGATCGTCCGGGCTTGGCGGCGTGGCGCAGGTAGGAGTGGGCCTCGGCCCCGCACCCGCGGGGATCGTCCCTGGACCAGCTCATCGCCGACATCGGGCTGCGCCTCGGCCCCGCACCCGCGGGGATCGTCCCTCCTCGACCGTAGGCCGCTCATGATGGAGTGTCTCGGCCCCGCACCCGCGGGGATCGTCCCAGCCGTGTTTGGTACGTGGCCGGTCGGGCCCTGCTCGGCCCCGCACCCGCGGGGATCGTCCGGCCGTCCGCCGCCGGATCGTCGAGGCCGGGATCTCGGCCCCGCACCCGCGGGGATCGTCCGGTGGTTGTTGTGTCCGATATTCCCGACCCTGACTCGGCCCCGCACCCGCGGGGATCGTCCGACGGTGCCGTCCCGCCGCACCACGGTGACCCGCTCGGCCCCGCACCCGCGGGGATCGTCCCTGCGGGGACACCGCGAGCCACCGGTCGTCCATCTCGGCCCCGCACCCGCGGGGATCGTCCCGGCAGCAGCGTGCCGTCCCGGTCGTCGGTGGTCTCGGCCCCGCACCCGCGGGGATCGTCCGTTGCAGCACCAGGCCCGGCAGACAGCCTGAAGCTCGGCCCCGCACCCGCGGGGATCGTCCTGGGAGGGTGACTCTGGGGCCGGATTACGGTCCCTCGGCCCCGCACCCGCGGGGATCGTCCGCCACGGCCGGACGGTGTCCGGGGCCACGACGGCTCGGCCCCGCACCCGCGGGGATCGTCCTCAAGGCCCGTTTCCGCGCGTCCGCGCACATGCCTCGGCCCCGCACCTGCGGGGATCGTCCGCCGCACGGCTGATCGCCGCCGCCTACTCCCCTCTCGGCCCCGCACCCGCGGGGATCGTCCGCGAGCGCGGCCACGGCCGCGCAGACGACAGCGCTCGGCCCCGCACCCGCGGGGATCGTCCGTTCTCGGCACGTCGCCGCGGACGCCTGCGCCACTCGGCCCCGCACCCGCGGGGATCGTCCGGTCTCCACGATCTCCAAGTCCTCCCAGGGCAGCTCGGCCCCGCACCCGCGGGGATCGTCCTCCATGTGGTACTCGGGCCGAAGGCCGGTCGTTCTCGGCCCCGCACCCGCGGGGATCGTCCGTGAGCGAAGCGGGTGAGGGTGCTGGTCCACCGCTCGGCCCCGCACCCGCGGGGATCATCCGGCGGCTCAGCTGCTGGAGACCGCCCGCTGTGACTCGGCCCCGCACCCGCGGGGATCGTCCACCCGGACCGCCGACCGCTCGTCGCCGACTTACCTCGGCCCCGCACCCGCGGGGATCGTCCGTGGCGGGATGTCGTCGCGGTGTGTGCCGGGGCCTCGGCCCCGCACCCGCAGGGATCGTCCGCCCATCATTGGGCCTTTCTCGGGCTTCGCACTCTCGGCCCCGCACCCGCGGGGATCGTCCGTGCACTGGCTCGGCACCGCCTACAGCTCGCGGCTCGGCCCCGCACCCGCGGGGATCGTCCCGGGCTGCACTACGCGGTGCTCGCCCTGCACCGCTCGGCCCCGCACCCGCGGGGATCGTCCCCCGGAGCAGGGGCGTCTGAGGGCCAAGAAGGTCTCGGCCCCGCACCCGCGGGGATCGTCCGCACTTTTCCACGCGGGTGGCGGTGACCTTGACCTCGGCCCCGCACCCGCGGGGATCGTCCTGACCGTGGCGACCTGGTCGAGCGCTGCCAGGCCTCGGCCCCGCACCCGCGGGGATCGTCCGTATTGCGGGTGTAGACGCCAAGGCAGTTGGTTCTCGGCCCCGCACCCGCGGGGATCGTCCCCTCTCCCTCGGCGACATCGCCGCACTGCGCGCCTCGGCCCCGCACCCGCGGGGATCGTCCGGCCGAGGACGAGATGACCGCTTTCCCCAAGGGCTCGGCCCCGCACCCGCGGGGATCGTCCCTGGCGGGCGTCGGTGGGCTCGGGGTGCTGGAGCTCGGCCCCGCACCCGCGGGGATCGTCCCAGCCGGTGAGCAACAGGACCGCACGGTAGTCCCTCGGCCCCGCACCCGCGGGGATCGTCCCACCATCAACGCGCACTACACCGACGCCGACGTCTCGGCCCCGCTCCCGCGGGGACGGCCGCGGGAGCGGGGCGCAGGGGCTCGGCCCCGCACCCGCGGGGATCATCCGTAGTCCTTGGTCGGCATCGCGGTGTCCAGGTTCTTGGCCCCGCACCCGCGGGGATAATCCCTTCGACACCGCCGACGAAACCCAGTACGTCAACTCGGCCCCGCACCCGCGCAGATCGTCCGTCCTGCTCATCGATGCGATCTCCTCGACCGTTCTCGGCCCCGCACCCGCGGGGATCGTCCCACGTACCGCTGGCCGTGGCAGGGGCAGGGCTCCTCGGCCCCGCACCCGCGGGGATCGTCCTGTGTAGGGGATGTAGCCGTCCGCCCGGTGGGCCTCGGCCCTGCACCCGCGGGGATCGTCCTCTGTTCAGCGCGGGAAACGGCTCACGCGCCTGCTCGGCCCCGCACCCGCGGGGATCGTCCGCGGCCCCCGGGTGGAGCCGAGGGCCGCTCTGTCTCGGCCCCGCACCCCTGCGGGGATCGTCCCCGGCACTTCTACGGGATCGAGTGCGAGAATCTCTCGGCCCCGAACCCGCGGGGATCGTCCGTTCCTGTGTCCGTACCGGGCCCCCAATCGTGACTCGGCCCAGCACCCGCGGGGATCGTCCCTTCACAGTTCGTCCGCTTGACCTCCGCGAGGGGCTCGGCCCCGCACCTGGGGGGATCGTCCGTTCAAGTCCACCCCAACACGCTCCGCGAACTCTCGGCCCCGCACACGCGGGGATCGTCCCATCCCGATCGGTGAGGTGGCGGCGGACCCGGTCTCGGCCCCGCAGCCGCGGGGCTCGTCCGCTTCACCGACCCTCGGGGCCCGATTGCACTTGCTCGGCCCCGCACCGCGGGGATCGTCCGGACGTCGACGGCCGCGAACGCCCGATGTGGGCCTCGGCCCCGCAACCGGGGGGATCGTCCAGACATGGCAGACCGTCATGGGCCACGACCGCGGCTCGGCCCCGCACCCGCAGGGATCGTCCGACCTCTCGGCGCGCCACTCCGTACCCACCGGACTCGGCCCCGCACCCGCGGGGATCGTCCGGACATCGCCCTGGTGTCCACGGGGGTCGGTGTCTCGGCCCCGCACCCGCGGGGATCGTCCCATCAGCGGGTCTCCTCGGCGGTCTGCTGCTGGCTCAGCTCCCGCACATGCGGGGATCGTCCGCTCGCGGTGGTGGGGGCCCGGGACGGGCATCCCTCGGCCCCGCGCCTGTGGGGATAGTCCTGGCGGCTACGACATCCAGGTGGCCACCGGCCGCTCGGCCCGACACCCGCACCCGCACCCGCACCCGCACCCGAGGGAATGGTCCGGTTCTTGCCGCTGGCGCGCCGCTTAAGTGCAGTGTTGCTGGTCAGCGGTGGTTTCGGGCTCGTTGTCAGTGTGGGCGCTTAGCCTTCTGGCGAATCTGAACGGCGTTGGCCTGGAGGGCAGATGGGGATTCCGCGTGAGTTGCGGGTGATCTGGGGCAAGTCGAAGGAGCGTGCCGGCGGGAGGCTGAACCTTCTCCTCGCGCACATGCTTGATACGAGCGCGGTGGCGGAGCTGCTCTGGGATCGCTTCCTCTCTCCGGCGACGCGTGACACGTTGGACCGGTTGGCGGGTGGTGCCGGTCGGGGTCGTCGGTTGTTCAGCTGGCTGTGCGGTGTGCATGACGTAGGAAAGGCGACGCCCGCTCATCAGCGCTTGTGGCCCGAAGGGGCTGCGCTGGTGCAGGCGGCGGGGCTGACATGGCGGGAGTCTTTGGTTGGTGCCGCTGCGAAGCGGTCCCGCTGGCGGCATGACAAGGCCGGTGGGTTGATTCTCAAGGAGGCGCTGGAAACGGCCGGTTGGAGGCCGGAGCGGGTTGATTGGGTTTGGCCGTTGATCGCCGGCCACCACGGCGTCTTCCCTTCTCTGGGTGGTCTGCGGGAACCACGCCAGGCGAGGGGCGAGATGCGGGGCAAGGGGGCGTGGCCGCAGACGCAACGCGCGGTGCTCGATGTCTTCACTCGCGAACTCGGGTTCTCTGACGTTCTGGACGTCGAGCCGGAGTCGTCGCCGACGCGCGCGTTTCAGCTGAACTTGAGTGGCCTGATTGTCATGGCCGACTGGATCGCCAGTGACGAGAGGCATTTCCCTGGTCAGGGCCAGGAGGCTGACCTGTCCCTGGCAGCCGCGCGTAAGCGCGCGGAGAACGCGTGGCAGGAGTTGGGCCTTCGTGGCGGCTGGGGTCGGCTTCCCGTTCCGGGGCCGGAGGCGTTCCAGGACCGTTTCGGCTATGCGCCGCGGGCCGCGCAGACCATGGTTGCGGAGGCAGCTCACGCATTGGCAAGCCCTGGGATCCTGGTGGTTGAGGCGCCGATGGGTGAGGGCAAGACGGAAGCGGCCCTGATGGCGGCCGAGATTCTGTCCGCTCGGTTCGGGGCGGACGGGGTTTTCGTCGGCATGCCCACCCAGGCTACGAGCGATCCGATGTTCTCCCGCGTCCGCAAGTGGCTGCGGGCCGTCGATCCCGTGCTTGCGACCCAGGTGGCGTTGCTGCACGGCAAGCGGTCCTTCAACTCGGAGTGGAAGGAGCTTCTGGAGGGCAGCGGAGCGGACCCGGACGGGCGGTTCGAGAGCGTGGATGACCTCGGGATCGACGACCATCTCTACGGCATCGAGACAGCAGGGTGTGGGCTTGTCGAACGGCAGGCGCCGGCAGAGTGGTTCTTGGGTGGAAAGCGTGGCCTGCTCTCGCCGTTTGTCGTCGGCACCGTCGACCAACTGCTGTACGCGGCCACGCGGACGCGGCATGTGATGCTCCGTGCGGCGGGGCTTGCCGGCAAGGTCGTGGTTCTCGACGAGGTGCACGCCTGCGACGTCTACATGAGCCAGTTTCTGCTGGAGGCGCTGCGGTGGTTGGGGCAGGCGCGGGTCCCGGTCGTGCTGTTGTCGGCGACGCTTCCGCCCAAGCAGAGGGAACAGCTGGTCTCGGCGTACCTGGCGGGTGCTGCCTCTCGTGAGGAGTACGTCGTGGAGGTGTCGGCCCCGACTGGGTACCCGTGCGTGACGGGCGCCTGCCTGGATAAGGACGGGGCACCGCGTTTCCATCTGGGTTCGGCGCCGTCGTGGCGCGAGGAGGACCTGCTTGTCACGGTGGACACCCTGGCTGAAGCACTGCCGCAGCGGAACGCCACGAGGGAGGAACGCACGAGGCTTCGCAGCGCGGCAGACTCGGCGGTGGTGGATCTGCTGGACCGCGAGCTGGCCGGAGGCGGAGCGGCTCTGGTCATCCGCAACACAGTCGATCGTGCACAGAGCCTCTACCTCGCGCTTCAGGAGCGGTTCTCTGCGAGTGAGACGCGTGTGTTGCATGCGCGGTTCACCACGGCGGATCGCGCCGAGTCCGCCGAGGAAGTCCTTGAGCTGTTGAGCCCCGGTGGTGGGCGCTCCGAGAGTGAGCGGCTGGTGGTGGTCGCCACGCAGGTCGCAGAGCAGTCATTCGACATCGATGCCGACCTGCTCATCACGGACCTCGCTCCGATCGATCTGCTTCTCCAGCGCCTCGGCCGAATTCACCGGCATCTGGCCACTCCACGTCCGCAGGGGCTGCGTCAGCCACGGGTGTACGTCACTGGCTTCTGTCCGCGGAGGGACGTCGAGCCGTCCTTCCTCTATGCGAGCGAGAAGATCTACGGTCGACACCTGCTGCTGCGCACAGCCGCCCTGCTTCCCTCTGGCGGCCACCAGTGGTCGGTGCCCGGCAACGTTCCTGACCTGGTCAAGCGCGTCTACGACCAGGATCCCGAGCTGCTGCCGCTCAGCTGGCGCGAGGCAGGCAGCGCCGCGGCCCGCGAGCAGGAGGAGAATGATCTGCGACGCTCTGACACCGCCCGCGAGTTCCTGCTGACCCGGCACGGCGAGCACGAGAAGCCGACGCTCGCCGGACTCCACTACGGTGGCGCCTCCTCCGGTGACAAGGAGGAACAGTTGCAGGCCGCCGTGCGCGATGGTGACGAGAGCATCGAGGTTGTACTGGTCATCCGGCACGGCGAAGGGCAGCCGTACCGCACCCTTCATGGCCGGACGTTGAGCGTCAACGGTGACGTCGCACCCGAACTACTCGACGACGTCCTCGGCTCCACTGTCCGGCTTCCCTCCAGCAAGGGGCTCTCCGAAGCCGCGCGAGATCTGACACCCCTCCCCGCCTGGTACGGACATCCCTGGCTCCGACGAGCACGCGCGCTCGTCCTGGACGAGGACCGCCGTGCACGTCTCGGAGACGCTCAGCTGTGCTACGACGAACGCCTCGGGCTGAAGGAAGAGGTGGCCTGACAGAAGCGGGGTCGGCAGCGCGCTGCCGACCCCGTCGCAGCGTCGCTACGACTGATCCCCGCGGTTGCGGGGCCGAGCTGCCGCTCCTACCCGACTAAGGGGCATCCCCGCCGCGGGTGCGTGGCAGAAGCCGCATCTCGCGGGGCCGTCACTGATCAGCAACTTCCGGCCAGTTTCCCTGAAGTCGAGCGGTCGCGCTAGGACGGGACTACGCTCGCTCTCAGTCGTCAACTACCTGACTACTTGCTCTACTTGACACTTGCGTGCACGCGGGCGGGTACGCCCTGCGTTGACCTACATCGGCACTGAGAGGTTGATGCATGTCTCCTTCGTTCCTGCTGGACCGAGAACCGTGGCTGTGCGCGATGCCGGTCGGCGGGGCAGCGCCGGCCACGTACGGGTTGCGTCGTGTGCTGTTGGAGGCGCACGAGCTGGGTGATCTTGTAGTGCCGCTCGCGACGGTGAGACCGGCATTGCTGCGGCAGTTGCTGCTGCCTGTCGTGGTGGATGCTCTGGGACGTCCCGCTGACGAACGGGAGTGGGCGCGCTGGTTCAGCAGGAAACGGTGGACTGACGAGCAGCGTGATCGCTTGGGGTCGTATCTCGATGAGCACACGTTCGATCTCTTCGATGCGGCGCAGCCCTTTGCTCAGGTCGCCGGCCTCAGGACGGCCAAGGACGAGACGAAGGGCGTCGGGCTGCTGGTCGCCACCGAGGCGACGGGGAACAACGTGCCGCTGTTCGGCGCCCGCACCGAGGCTGATCCACCAGTGCTGACGCCGAGCCAGGCGGCACACTGGCTGCTGCACGCGCACTGCTGGGACACCGCGGCGATCAAAACGGGGGCGGTCGGCGACCCGCGCGTAAAAGCGGGCAAGACGACAGGAAATCCCACCGGCCCCTTGGGGCAGATGGGCGTGACCGTGCCGGTCGGCAGCACGCTGTACGAGACGCTTCTGCTCAATATCCCGGTGGGTCCGCCGCTGCGCTCCGATGACCTCCCGTCGTGGCGTCGTCCCTCTTCGGCGACGCCCACGTGGCAGTCCGAGCGCGCTCCGGCGGGGCTGCTGGAGTTGTGGACCTGGCAGTCACGTCGCATCCGGCTGCTGCCCGAGGACCGAGCGGAGGGAGTACGCGTCACCCGTGTGGTTCTGGCGGCGGGCGATCGGCTGCCGCACGTCCCGGAGTTCGACCCGCACACCATGTGGCGGACGGCTGCGACGGGAAAGCCGAAACGCGGAGGGAAGACGAAGCCGCTACCGCCACGGCGGCCGTTGCGTTTGCAGCCTGGTAAGGCTGCCTGGCGTGGGCTTGATGCGCTTCTTGCCGTGGACCGGCAGGAAGTGGAGGCCACGGAGTCCAGGGAGGGGTTCGCGACGAGCCTGTTGCTGGACCAGGCAGGAGCGGTGCGCGCGGACCTCGGTGAGCAGTACCCGCTGCGGGTGGAGTTGATCGGCGTCGAGTACGGCAACCAGTCCGCGGTCATCGAGGACGTCATGTTCGACGCGCTGCCGCTGCCCCTGGCCGCACTGAGCAGCGACACCCCCGTACATGATGCGGTCCTGGAGATCGCCGGTCAGGCCGACCAGCTCGGGAACGCCCTGAACCGCCTGTCCGCCGATCTGCGCCGCGCCGTGGGTGCCGAGCCCATTCCCTGGAACAAGGGGCAACGCCCCAGCGAGGCGCTGCTACACGACCTGGATCCCCTCGTGCGACGGCTACTTGTGGGCCTGCGGACGGCCGACGAGGAGAAGGTGGAGGCCGGTCAGCTCGCCTGGGAGAAGGAAGCGATGCGGCGCGTGTGGCGGATCGCCGACCGCCTTCTCCGGGCCGTTCCGGCCACTGCCTACGCCGGGCGCACGGTCGAGGACAACACCGGGAAGGAGCGGACCTACCGCGCCTCCCTCGCCGAAGCGTCCTTTCGGGACACCTGCAAGAGCATCCTCTACCGCGCGGCCGAAGCCGGCTACGGCGACAGCGCGACCGATGGCATGGAAGGCAGCGATGACTGACACCCCGCCCCGCCCACAACGCGTCTGGAACAAGTACATCTCCACCGACGGCTCCTGGCGCAAGAAGGGCTCACCGGCCGAGCAGCGCCCACCGGGTGAGGACCTCGCCCTGCTTCGCCGGGGACTGGGACGCCCAGCCGGCACCGTCTTGCCCATGATCCGCTTCTACACCTGCCCCGTGGACGACTTCGCCGCCCGCCGGGGTGAGGTCTCCCCAGAGCAGGAAGCCGAGCACATCGCGCTCGCTCTCTTCGGCGTGCACCAGCAGAGCGCGGAGCGGCCCATGCACCGGGGCGGGGTCTCGTTCGGACGCGCCATGCGCCACCTGCGCGGACACCCCAAAACCAGCGCCGAAGCTGTGGACTCGCGCTTCCAGCAGGCGTTCACCAGCAGTTCCACCCACGCCCTTCAGCTGCGTCTGCGGGGGCTGATCACACAGCTGAAGGGCATCGACCAGCCACTGGACTACGACCAGCTGGTCAAGGACCTGCACAACTGGTCCCGCCCCCACACCCGCGCACACGTCCGCAGACGCTGGGGCCTGGACTACTACGGCTGGACCGGCCCTCGCCGCACCACCGCAGAGGGCACCCCGTTCAGCCGCGACTGAACCCCTCCCCCACACCCTGCGGGCACGCGCCACCGCGTACCCATCGTCGACACCACCAGTGGAGCCAGCCATGACCTCACCCCTGTACATCGACGTGCACATCGTGCAGACCGTCCCGCCGGCCAACATGAACCGTGACGATCAAGGAGCACCCAAGGAAGCCGTGTTCGGCGGAGTACGACGTTCCCGGGTCTCCTCGCAGGCGTGGAAGCACGCCACTCGTCGTGACTTCGACGGTCGTCTCCCGGAGCCGGAGCGGGCCAGCCGCACCAAGCGGATCATCGCCGAACTCGCCGATCGCATCGACAGCAGCAGCAACGTGGGTCACGAGCAGGCCGAGCGGATCGCGACCGTCCTGCTGGCTCAACTCGGCATCAGCAAGGGCAAGAAGGCCGGCGATACCGCATATCTGCTGTTCTACGGCCACGCCCAGCTCGACGAGGTTGCCGCACTGGTACACGGCCGAGAGGAAGAGCTCGCCTCCCTGGACGACGCCAAGATGGCGGAGGAGGTCAAGGAGCTTCCCGTAGCCGAGAAGTTCCAAAGTGGACATCCTGTCGCCGTCGCGCTGTTCGGCCGCATGGTCGCCGACATCCCGAAGCTGAACGTCGACGCCGCCGTACAGGTCGCCCACGCACTGTCGACACACGAGGTGCACCTGGAATTCGACTACTTCACCGCGGTCGACGACAAGAACCCCAAGGAGGAGACCGGGGCCGCGCACATCGACTCCGTCGGGTTCAACTCCGCCACCCTCTACCGCTACGCCACCGTGGGATTCCACCAGCTCGCCGCCAACCTCGGTGGTGACGCCGACGCGGCGCTGGACGCCGTGGAGCAGTTCGTCCTGAGCTTCACCCGTTCCGCCCCCACCGGATACCAGAACTCCTTCGCCCACCGGACCCTGCCGAGCGTCGTGGCCGTAGTCGTCCGCGGAGACCAGCCTGTCAACCTGGTCTCCGCCTTCGAAGACCCGGTGCCCAGCGAAGCCGGCATCCAGGCGGTCTCCGCACGCCGTCTGGCCGACGAGCACTCCACTGCCCTCGCCATGTGGGGCGACAAGCCGCTCTACACCGCCGTCAGCCACACCTACACCGACGACGCCTCCCGCGCCCGCACCCAAGAGGCCGCCCAGGCGCTCACCCGCGCCTTCGGCGAGTCCCAGCCCATGGCCGACCTCCTGGCCGGACTCCGTAAGCGCCTCGCCCAAACCACCTCCACGGAGGAGAAGTGAGCACAGCAGACCAGGACACGCAGGTACTGCTGATCCGGCTCGCCGGCCCACTCCAGGCCTGGGGCGAGCGCGGCGCCTTCAACTACCGGGAGACCCGCCCCGAGCCGACGAAGTCCGGCGTACTAGGACTGCTCGCCGCGGCTGAAGGACGCGACCGCGGCGCCGACATCCTCGACCTCGTCGAACTCGACTTCGGCGTGCGCATCGACCGCCCAGGCAGCCCGCTCCGCGACTACCACACGGTCAGCGACTACCGCGGCAACGCCCTCCCCTCAGCAGCCGTCAACGCCAAAGGCGTCCAACGACCGACCTCCCCCGCCAAGCACACCCACGTCACCCACCGCACCTACCTGCAAGACGCCGTCTTCCTCGCCGCCGTCCGGGGCCCGGCAGCGCTCCTCACCACCCTGCACCACGCCCTCTCCCACCCCGCCTACCCACTCGCC
>NZ_WMLF01000145.1 GCF_014156695.1 Streptomyces durbertensis
GCCGAGCCGGTCGACGCCCCCACAGCACACAGACACGCTCCGCAAGAGACGCAAGAGAAAGGTCCACCACCGGCCATGGCGCTCTCCCTCTACGTCGACACCGAACGCTGGCGGGCGCACCAGCGTTCGGTGATCCAGCAGTTCCCGGGCATCGTCCCGGTCTGCAAGGGCAACGGTTACGGCTTCGGCCACGAGCGGCTGGCCGACGAGGTGTCCGGGTTCGGCTCGGACCTCATCGCGGTCGGCACCACCTACGAGGCCGCCCGCATGAAGGACTTCTTCAGCGGCGACCTGCTGGTGCTGACCCCGTTCCGGCGGGGTGAGGAGCCGGTGCCGCTGCCGGACCGGGCGATCCGCTCGGTGTCCTCGGTGGACGGCGTGGCCGCCCTGGTGGGCGCCCGGGTGGTCATCGAGGTCATGAGCTCGATGAAGCGGCACGGCGTGGTCGAGGAGGACCTGGAGAAGCTGCGGGCCTCCATCGACGACGTGCGGCTGGAGGGCTTTGCCATCCATCTGCCGCTGGACCGCACCGACGGCACGGACGCGGTGGACGAGGTCATCGGCTGGATGGACCGGTTGCGGGCCGCCCGGCTGCCGCTGGACACGATGTTCGTCAGCCACCTCGGGCCCGAGGAGTTCCAGCGGCTCCAGCAGCAGTTCCCGCAGACCCGCTTCCGGGCGCGTATCGGTACCCGGCTGTGGCTCGGCGACCACGAGGCGACCGAGTACCGGGGCGCGGTGCTGGACGTGACGCGGGTGGTCAAGGGCGACCGCTTCGGCTACCGCCAGGGCAAGGCGTCGGGTGACGGCTGGCTTGTCGTGGTGGCAGGCGGCACCTCGCACGGCGTCGGTCTGGAGGCGCCGAAGGCGCTGCACGGGATGACCTCGCGGGCCAAGGGCGTGGCCCGGGCCGGCCTCGCGACGGTCAACCGCAACCTGTCGCCGTTCGTCTGGGGTGGCAAGCAGCGCTGGTTCGCGGAGCCGCCGCACATGCAGGTGTCGATCCTGTTCGTTCCGGCGGAGGCCCCGGAGCCGAAGGTGGGCGACGAGATGGTGGCGATCCTCCGGCACACCACCACGCAGTACGACCGACTCGTCGAGCGCTGAGCGACTCCTCCAGCGCTGAGCGGGCTTGCCGCGCGCTGAGTACCGAGCGGGGAAACGGTGAGGGCCGGTGTGTGTTTCACGTGAAACACACACCGGCCCTCACCGCTTGACCGTGTCGGTTGCGCAACGCGCGCAACGCGCGTAAGTCGCGTCGGGCTGGCCGACGGCTCAGCGCTCGACCTCGCCCTTGATGAACTTCTCGACGTTCTCGCGGGCGACGTCGTCGAAGTACTGCACCGGCGGGGACTTCATGAAGTACGAGGACGCGGAGAGGATCGGACCACCGATGCCCCGGTCCTTGGCGATCTTCGCGGCGCGCAGCGCGTCGATGATGACACCGGCGGAGTTGGGGGAGTCCCACACCTCCAGCTTGTACTCCAGGTTCAGCGGGACGTCGCCGAACGCGCGACCCTCCAGGCGGACGTAGGCCCACTTGCGGTCGTCCAGCCAGGCCACGTAGTCCGACGGGCCGATGTGCACGTTCTTCTCGCCCATGTCCCGGTCCGGGATCTGGGAGGTGACGGCCTGCGTCTTGGAGATCTTCTTGGACTCCAGCCGGTCCCGCTCCAGCATGTTCTTGAAGTCCATGTTGCCGCCGACGTTCAGCTGCATCGTGCGGTCCAGGACGACACCCCGGTCCTCGAACAGCTTGGCCATCACGCGGTGCGTGATCGTCGCGCCGACCTGGGACTTGATGTCGTCACCGACGATCGGCACGCCGGCCTCGGTGAACTTGTCCGCCCACTCCTTGGTGCCGGCGATGAAGACCGGCAGCGCGTTGACAAACGCGACCTTGGCGTCGAGCGCGCACTGCGCGTAGAACTCGACGGCGGTCTGGGAGCCGACCGGCAGGTAGCAGACGAGCACGTCGACCTCGGCGTCCTTGAGCGCCTTGACGACGTCGACCGGCTCGTCCGCCGACTCCTCGATGGTCTCCCGGTAGTACCGGCCCAGACCGTCGTAGGTGTGGCCGCGCTGCACCGTCACGCCGGTGCTCGGCACGTCGCAGATCTTGATGGTGTTGTTCTCGCTGGCGCCGATGGCGTCCGCGAGGTCGAGGCCGACCTTCTTGGAGTCGACGTCGAACGCGGCGACGAACTCCACGTCGCGGACGTGGTACTCGCCGAACTGCACGTGCATCAGACCCGGGACGCGGCTGTCCGGGTCGGCGTCCTTGTAGTACTCGACGCCCTGCACCAGCGAGGCGGCGCAGTTGCCCACGCCGACGATGGCTACGCGAACCGAACCCATTCCGGTTGCTCCCTGTGTTCTCGAAGCGTCCCCGCTCGCGCGGGGACTCATGTGGTGTCCTCGGACGGATCCGGCCGGGTGCTCCCCCGATGCCGGGGCAGACCGCCCGTGTCTTCTGTCCGGCGGTCGCCCGCCTCGTCCCGCCGCCCGGTCGCGTCCTTCAGGTCGCGCCCGTTGCGCCGGTCACGTTGATCACGCCCGGCCCGCTCGCTCTCGATCAGCTCGTTGAGCCAGCGGACCTCGCGCTCCACGGACTCCATGCCGTGGCGTTGCAGCTCGAGGGTGTAGTCGTCCAGCCGCTCCCGGGTCCTGTTGAGCGAGGCGCGCATCTTGTCGAGGCGCTCCTCCAGGCGGCTGCGCCGCCCCTCCAGTACCCGCATCCGCACATCGCGGGTGGTCTGTCCGAAGAAGGCGAAGCGGACGCCGAAGTGCTCGTCCTCCCAGGTGTCGGGACCGGTCTGGGCCAGCAGCTCCTCGAAGCGCTCCTTGCCCTCGGCGGTGATCCGGTAGACGATCTTCGCCCGCCGCCCGGTGAGCTGCGCGGTGAGGGGCTCGACAGCGTCGCTGGCGTGCTCCTCGGCGATCCACCCCTGCTGGACGAGGGTCTTCAGGCAGGGGTAGAGCGAGCCGTAGCTGAACGCCCGGAAGACGCCCAGCGAGGTGTTGAGTCGTTTGCGCAGCTCGTAGCCGTGCATCGGGGCTTCCCTGAGCAGCCCGAGGACGGCGAACTCCAGGATGCCCGACCGCCTGCTCATCGAGGTCGCCCATCCCTTCCCTGATCCCGTCGTCGTTCGTCTCGGTCTGTCCGATTCACGTGCTGTGTCGAGCTGATGTATCGACTCGATACATCCTGACGATAGAACGCGTTGTCACATGCGGCAAGACATGATCGCGTTTCGGGACCCAGATCACGGAACCAACTCATCCGTGGAGCCCGACAGCTCCCGAAAAGCCGGGAAAGGCGCCTTCTGTCCCTGCGTACTCTGAGCGCTGTGCAGAACATGTCCGGGAACCGTCCGACGCCGCCGCGCGTCGTCGTCCTGGATGCAGTGCGCCCATTTGTGCGAATGGAACGCACTTCGGGGGACCGGAAGTACACTGCCGCCTTCAAGCGTGGGTGCCTGACCGAGGAGTAGCTGTTCCCATGAGCGAGCATCGTCGTAAGCCGCCGCAGTCACGCGGCCGCCGTGCCGCGCAGCCGCCGCAGTCCCGTGGCCGCCGCGCGGCACAGCCCAGTGGCGCCACCACGAGCTCCTACGGCGCCGGCGACCCCGCCGCCGGTGGGCGGGCTGAGGCCCGACGTGCCGCCGGGCGCGGCGGTCGGCGCCGCGCGGAGGAGACCACGGCCCACGGCGCGGCGGCCGCCGGTCGCGGACGGCGTGCGGAGACGCCGGCGAAGAAGCGCCTCATCGACTACCCCCGCTCGGGCAAGTACGGCGTGCGCCGCTGGGTGCCGTCCTGGAAGCACATCCTGACGCTGTGCGTCGGCTTCCTCGGCCTGCTGGTCGGCCTGTCCGGCCTCGCCCTCGCGCTCGTCGACGTGCCCGACGAGCACGCCGCAGCCAAGGCCCAGAACAACGTCTTCTACTGGGCCGACGGCAAGGTGATGGGCCGGGACGGCGAGACCAACCGGCAGAACATCGGGATCGAGCAGATGCCGCTCACCCTCCAGGAGGCGGTGATCGCCGCCGAGAACGCCAGCTTCCGCACCGACTCCGGCGTCGACCCGAAGGGCATCGCCCGGGCCGTCGTCAACATGGCCAGGGGACAGCAGACGCAGGGTGGCTCCACGATCACCCAGCAGTTCGTGAAGAACAACTTCCTGTCCCAGGAGCAGACCATGAGCCGGAAGGTGAAGGAGCTCTTCATCTCCATCAAGGTCGGCACCACGCGGGAGAAGGACGAGATCCTCCGGGGCTACCTCAACACCGCGTACTTCGGCCGCGGCGCGTACGGGGTGCAGGCGGCCGCCCAGGCGTACTACGGCATCAACGCGGAAGAGCTGGAGCCGGACCAGAGCGCGTTCCTCGCCACCCTGCTCAAGGGCGCCGACTTCTACGACCCGGCCGGCGGCGAGGGCCCCGGGCGCTCCCCGCAGGAGAACCGCAAGCGCGCCGAGATCCGCTGGGCCTGGGTGCTCGACCGCATGGTCGAGGTCGGCCAGATGTCGGAGGCCGATCGGGCCGAGTACCAGGAGTTCCCCGAGCCGATCCGCCGGCAGAGCCAGAGCGGCAAGGTCGGCCAGGTCGGCTACCTGATGGAGCTGGCGAAGAACGAGGTGCTGCGCAAGACCGGCATGGACAAGGGTCTGCTGGACCTCGGCGGATTCCAGATCCACACCACGTTCGAGCGCAAGAAGGTCCTCCAACTGGAGAAGGCGGTCAACAAGGTCCGCAAGGAGAAGCTGGACCCGAAGACCCGGGAGAAGGACAAGCACGTCCAGTTCGGCGCGGCCTCGATCGTGCCGAACGACGGCGCGATCGTCGCCATCTACGGCGGCGCGGGCTTCGACAAGGGCCACTTCTTCAACAACGCGGACTCCTCGGGTGTCCAGGTCGGTTCGACCTGGAAGCCGTTCGTTCTGGCCGCCGCGATGGAGCACGGCACCGTGCAGAGCGAGGGCCGGCCGATCACGCCGGAGAGCAAGTACAACGGCGACAACCTGCTGACGATCAAGAACCCGGACGGGTCCGACTACCTGACCAAGGACCACGAGCCGTTCAAGCAGGTCAACCTCAACGCCAAGGACTGGGGCTACATCAGCCTCGAACGGGCGATGGAGGTCTCGGCCAACACGCCGTTCGTGCAGCTCGGCATGGACGTCGGCATGCACAGGGTCAAGGAGATGGCGATGGCCGCCGGGATCAAGGAGGGGCAGATCGACCCCGCCCTGAACCCGTCCTTCGCCCTCGGCACCTCCACGCCGAGCGCCATCCGGATGGCCGACGCCTACGCCACCTTCGCCGCCTCCGGCACCCAGACCGAGCCGTACTCGGTGACCAAGGTGGTGTCCAACGGCCAGGAGATCGAGGGCTTCGACAAGCCGTCGCGGAAGTCCGCGATCGACCCCAACGTGGCCGACAACGTCACCGCGACGCTGGAGAACGTCGTCCAGGGCGAGAACGGCTCCGGCTGGCGGGCACGGGAACTCGGCCGTCCGGTCGCCGGCAAGACCGGTACGACGGACAAGGGCCGCTCCGCCTGGTGGGTCGGCTACACGCCGCAGCTGTCCACCTCGGTGGCCATGTTCCGGTTCGACCCCGACGGCGACCGCACGCCGCTGTCCCTCAACGGCACCGGCGGCGAGGACGCCTCCGGTGGCGGCATGCCCACGCAGGTCTTCGTGAACTACATGAAGGAAGCCGCGAAGGGCACCCCGAGGACGCCGTTCCCGAAGCCGCGCCCGCTGGGCGAGCCCTTCGACCAGGTCGGCGCGCCCACCGAGACGCCGACGCCGACCGAGACGCCGGACGTCGAGGAGAGCCCGGAGCCGGAGGAGCCCAGCGAGGAGCCCTCCGAGCCGTCCGAGACGCCGAGCCCGACCGAGTCCGAGTCGTGCAGCCCGTTCGACCCGCGCTGCAACACCGGCGGCAACAACAACGGTGGCGGCGGCAACAACAGCGGCGGCGGCCAGGACGGCGGCACGACCACCGAGGGAACAACAAGCGGCCAGGACGGCGGCTTCACCGAGGGAACAACCGACGGCCAGGACACCGGCGGTGAGACCGACGGGGCGAGCGGCGGCGGCCCGAGAGGCGGCGGCTCGGGCAACGGCGGCACGATCTTCGGTCAGGGCGGCTCGAACGAGTAGCCCGCCCGGTCGGGCACCCTGCGTGGGGCCTCTCCCGCGCCTCCCCGCTTTGTCGGGGGGCGGGAGGGGCCCCTCCGCGTGTCAGGACGGCGATCAGTGGCTCACAGCGCGAGCTTGAATCCCGTGTGGGTTGCCGCGAAGCCCAGTCGCTCGTAGAAGCGGTGCGCGTCCACCCGGCTGTTGTCGGAGGTCAGTTGGACGAGCGCGCAGTCGAGCCGCCGGGCCTCGTCGACCGCCCAGCGGATCAGCTCGGCGCCGAGCCCGCCGCCGCGCTCGTCCGAGCGGACCCGCACCGCCTCGACGAGCGCGCGGCTGGCGCCGCGCCGGGACAGCCCGGGGATGACGGTCAGTTGGAGCGTGCCCACGACGGCGCCGGCGCGTTCGGCGACCACCAGGTGCTGGTTGGGGTCGACGGCGATGCGCGCGAACGCGGCCTGGTACACGTCCGGTTCGGAGGGACTCTCGCGCTGGGCGCCGAGCGGGTCGTCGGCCAGCATGGCCACGATCGCCGGGACGTCCCCGGCGGTGGCGGCTCGTATCACAAGATCACTCATGGCTCCCACGGTACGCGCGGGACCGGTTCGCGCGGGACCGGTTCGCGTGTGGCGGGTTCTCGCGTGGCGGGTTCGGCGGCGGGGGCGCCCGAGGGGCGAAATATTGTAGGTCGGCGGATAGGCGCGGAATCGGTGTTCCGCGAATTCTCACGTGTGCGGGCGGCCGCGGCGGGTATGGTCGTCCACGCGTCGCGCCGCACGGCCTGTCCGAGCACCGCTCCCGCCGTCGAATGTGTGGCCATGGCATCGGAAAGAGATCGGGGAATTCCACGCACAATCCGGTCACATGTGTGACCGATTCGATCAGAAACGCAGAGGCGAGGCAGCGCATGACCACGATGTCGGAGAACCGCGACATACCCGTCAGCGGTGGACGGCCCGACGGGACGGGTGACCAGTGGTCGGCCGGCGCCGGTCGACCACTGCCGCCACCCGCTTCCGGATCGCAGGATCGTTCCGCCAGTCAACCCCCCGCGGCCTCCGGCCCGGCTTCCGGCCCGAGCCGCGAGGCGCCCCCGGACCCGGGCACGACCCCCGGCCTCCCGCCGGCCGGCGGGACCCGGGCCGTCACCGACCCGCCGCCGGTTCCCGTGCCCCCGGTCACCGGCCCCACCGGCGCGGACGTCGAACTGATCCGGCGCACCCTCGCCGAGATCCAGCCCGTCGCCGACAAGGTCACCGGCCACTTCTACGCCCTGCTCTTCCTCCGGAACCCCGAGCTGCGGGACCTCTTCCCCGCCGCCATGGACACCCAGCGCGACCGGCTGTTCGGCGCCCTGCTCACCGCCGCGCGGCACGCCGGCGACCCGGCCGCCCTCACCGCCTACCTCTCCGACCTCGGCCGCGGCCACCGCAAGTACGGCACCCGCGCCGAGCACTACCCCGCCGTCGGCGAATGCCTCATCGGCGCGCTCACCCGCTACGCCCACCACACCTGGTCCCCGGCCGCCGAGACCGCCTGGGTGCGGGCGTACACCCTCATCTCCCAGATCATGATCGACGCGGCCGCCGAGGACGAGCAGCGGTCGCCCGCCTGGTGGCAGGCGGAGATCGTCTCCCACGAACTCCGCACCCCCGACACCGTCGTGCTGCGGCTGCGGCCCGACAAGCCGTACCCCTTCCGCGCCGGCCAGTACACCAGCGTCGAGACACCCTGGTGGCCCCGGGTGTGGCGGCACTACTCGTTCGCCGGCGCGCCCAGCGCCGACGGCACGCTGACGTTCCACGTCAAGGCCGTGCCCGCCGGATGGGTCTCCGGCGCCCTCGTGCACCGCGCGCGACCCGGCGACGTCCTGCGCCTCGGCCCCCCGGCCGGCAACATGATCGTCGACCACTCCACCGACAACGGGCTCCTCTGCCTCGGCGGCGGCACCGGCATCGCCCCGATCAAGGCGCTTGTCGAGGACGTCGCCGAGTACGGGCGCCGCCGACTCGTCGACGTCTTCTACGGCGCCCGCACCGACCAGGACCTCTACGACCTCGAGACCATGCTGCGGCTGGAGCGGACCCACCCGTGGCTGTCCGTCCACCCCGTCGTCGGCGACGGCTGCCCCGTCCGGGCCGCCGGCCTCACCGGACAGGTCCCCGACGCCATCCTCGGCGCCGGCAGCTGGACCGGCTACGACGGCTACGTCTCGGGCCCGCCCGGCATGATCCGCAGCGGCGTGCACGCCCTGCGCCGCGCCGGCATCCCACCGGACCGCATACGACACGACTCGTTCGAAACGATCAGCGACCTCCAGGCACCGGCGCTCGCGGGAGAGTGACACGTGGCAGCAGAACCAGACGCGACGATCCGGCCCGGCAGACCGGGCAGCGCCGGCGAGCACGAGATCCAGCGCCGCCTCGACTCCACCCACCGCGCCGACCGCTTCTACGACGAGCAGATGCTCGACCACCTGAACGAAAGAATGTGCGAGTTCGTCGCCCAGCAGGAGATGTTCTTCCTCGCGACGGCCGACGCGCGCGGCGAGTGCGACAACACGTTCCGGGCCGGCCCGCCAGGATTCCTCCGGGTACTCGACACACACACGCTCGCCTTTCCGGAATACCGGGGCAACGGCGTACACGCCAGCCTCGGCAACATCCAGGAGAACCCCCACCTGGGCATCCTGCTGGTGGATTTCCTGAACGCCAGGATCGGACTCCACGTCAACGGCACCGCCCGCCTTGTCGAGGACGCCGCCATGCGCGCCGACCACCCGGACCTGCCCGTCGACCCGGTACCGGGCCGCCGCGCCGAGCTGTGGGTGGAGGTGACCGTCGAGGAGGCCTACATCCACTGCTCCAAGCACATCCCGCAGTTCCAGAAGGCACCGCGCCGCCCCGCCCGTGCCTGGGGCACGGACGACGTCCGCCGCAAGGGCGGCGACTACTTCGGCGTCGCCGCCGGCGCGGCGACGCGCGCCGCGAAGGCCGACGCGGCGAGTGCCGCGAAGTCCGGCGCGGCGGAGGCCGCTCCGGCGGCGGCCCCCGCGAAGAGCGGCACTCCGACGGACGCCTCGCCGACGCCGGCGCCCGCCCCGCACGCGGGCACGAACCCGCAGCCGGGCGGTGCGCGGAACCCGGGCGAGGCGGCGCGGCCGGGCCGTGAACCGGCTCCGACCCCGGCGTCGGCCTCGGCTCCGGGGTCGGCGAAGTCGGGCGGCTCGGGGCGACTCTCGGCGAGCGTGCTCGCCTGGCAGCGTGAGGCCCGCCGCGTGCTGGCCGAGGCGGAGGCCAGGGGACGGACGGCGGCCCGTGCCTCGGAGGCCGCCGCGTCCCACCGACATGCGGACCGCGCCGGCCGGGCCGACCGGGCCTTCCAGGGCTGGTTCACCGGGACCGCGTGAACCGGCGGCGCACACCGAGCCGGCGGCCACGTGCCTCGGCCGCGTGCCTCGGCTGTGCGTCGCGCCTCAGTCGAAGTCGGGCGCCAGCAGGGCGCGGACGCCCTCGATGTTCGCGCTGAGGTAGGCCCGCAGCCGGGGCGGCACGACCTCCACCGAGTTCACGCCCTCCGCGCTGAACGGCAGCCGCACGATCGCGTACTCGCCGCGCGGCTCGTCCACCTCGGGGCCGTGCCGCCGGCTGGGGTCCATGGCCGCCAGCCGGCAGACGAAGAAGTGCTGCACCTTCACCGCCCCCGCCGGCAGCGGCTCACCGCCCGGCGGGGGCCCGTCGTCCTCCGGCGAGTAGGCGACGGTGTCGACGAACGCGGGAACCACGTCCGTGACCCTGGCGCCCAGTTCCTCCGCCACCTCCCGGTGCAGGGCGTCGATCACGCTCTTGTCGCCCTCCTCGACCCCGCCGCCCGGCGTGATCCAGTAGGGCTCGCGGCCCGGCTTGGTGCGCTTGATGAGGATCAGCTCGTCGCCGTCGAGCAGGATCGCCCGCGCGGTCCGCTTGACGACGGGACGGTACCGCTGCGGTCCGGGGACACGACGTTCTTCCGCCATGCCTGAAGATCTGCCGCGCCGCCGCCCCGCACAAACCTCCCGCCGGGCGGGCCGCGGCGCTCTCCTCCCCGTTGAGGGACCCGCGGGACGGCGGAAGTCCCCCGGTCATATGCCGCACGGGTAATGGGAAACTGACCGAGAGTGAACTACTCTGGTGCCAGGCGCGGATGGCGCCGGCATACGGGCGGCGGTTTGGGGCGCGAGGGGGGAGCCCCAAACCGTCCCGCCCGACCTTCCCGGGGGCGTACTCAGCCCGCCTGTGCGGCGTCGCGGGCCTGGCGCAGGTCGGCGACGAGGTCGGCCGCGTCCTCCACGCCGACCGACATCCGCACAAAGCCCTCGGGCACGTCGTCGCCGCCCCAACGGCCCCGTCGCTCGGCCGTGCTGCGCACGCCGCCGAAGCTGGTGGCCTCCTCCACGATCCGCGTCGCCGCCAACAGCCGCTCGGCGAAGGTCCGGTCGGGCAGGGTGAACGACAACACGCAGCCGTAGCCGCGCATCTGACGGGAGGCGAGTGCGTGCGCCGGGTCGTCCGGCAGCCCCGGATAGCGCACCTCCCGCACCTCGGGCCAGCTCCGCAGCTCCTCCGCGAGCACCAGCGCGTTCCGCTGCTGCCGTTCGGTGCGCAGGTGCAGGGTGGCCAGGCTGCGGTGGGCCAGCCACGCCTCCATCGGACCCGGGATCGCCCCCACCAGCTTGCGCCAGCGCCGCACCGACCCGGTGAGCGCCGCGTCCCGGCAGGTGACGTAGCCGAGCAGCACGTCGCCGTGGCCGCTGAGCGCCTTGGTGCCGCTGGCCACGGAGAAGTCCGCGCCCAGCTCCAGCGGGCGCTGCCCGAGCGGCGTGGCGAGCGTGTTGTCGACGGCGACGAGGGCGCCCTCGCGGTGCGCCGCGTCCGCCAGCTCGCGGATGTCGCAGACGTCCAGGCCGGGGTTGGCGGGCGTCTCCAGCCAGACCAGGTCGGCGCCCTCGATCGCCTCGCGCTGCCGCGCGCTGCCCGTGGGGACGGCCCGGACGGTGGCGCCCAGCTCGGTCAGCCGCTCGCTCAGCGGGGTCAGCAGGTTGTAGCCGTCGTCCGGCAGCACCACCGTGCCGCCGGGGCGGACGTGGGAGAGCAGCACGGCCGAGATGGCCGCCATGCCGGAGGCGAAGACGGTCGCCTCGGCGGGCTCGTCCGGTGACTCCAGGGTGGCGACGGCCGCCTCCAGGGCGGTCCAGGTCGGGTTGCCGTCCCGGCCGTAGGTGTACGTGGCGTCGGCCGGGTCGCCCGGCAGGTGGAAGTGGGCGGCGAGGACGGGCCCCGGCATCGGCGGGGCGTCCGGAGACGGCTCCGGCAGCCCGGCGTGCACGGCGCGGGTGCCCTCCCCGGCGCGGGCGGGGACGGTGGGTGCGGTGGCGTCGGGGCGCGGCGTCGCGTGGTGGTCGCTCATCGTGCGGCCTCCTGCGGTTCGGCCTCCGGCGTCGGCTGGGCGGGGACGGGGGC
>NZ_WMLF01000146.1 GCF_014156695.1 Streptomyces durbertensis
ATAGTGTTTCGGTGGTCATAGCGATGGGGTAACGCCCGGTTACATTCCGAACCCGGAAGCTAAGCCTGTCAGCGCCGATGGTACTGCATGCGGGAGCGTGTGGGAGAGTAGGACGCCGCCGAACAAATAGTGAGTTGAGGCCCTGCCGGTTTACCGGCAGGGCCTCAACGCGTTTTACGGCAAGGACGCGTGTCCGCCCTGTCCCTCCTGGCTTCCATTCCTCAGAGGCGCCCGGCTGCCTTCAGCGAGAGGTAGGTGTCGGTGAGTCGAGAGGCCAGGTGGTCCGGTTCCGCGTCGACGACTACGGCACCGTGGCGCTGGAGCTGTTCGGCGACCAGCCGGCGTTCCTGGCGGCTCTGCTCGGCTGCCGCCGCGCCGTAGACGGCCTCCACCGTGCCCCGGCCCCCGGCCATCTCCTCGATGGCCGGGTCGGCCACCGCGGCGACGAGGACCGTGTGCCGACTCGTGAGCTGCGGGATCAGGGGCAGCAGACCCTCCTCGACCGGCGCCGCGTCGAGCCCGGTGAAGAGGACAACAAGCGATCTGCGGCGCGAGCCCGTGAGTGCCGCGGAGACCAGGCCGCGCGGGTCCGACTCGACCAGTTGGGCTTCCACCGGCGCGAGCGCGGACACGATGTCGGCGAGGGCTGACGGGCCCGACCGTCCCTGGACCGTGGCTCTGGTCCGGCGGTCGTAGGCCACGAGGTCGACGTGGTCGCCGGCGCGCAGGGCCACCGCACTGAGGAGAAGCGCGGCGTCCATGTAGACGTCGAGGCGCGGCACGTCGCCGACCCTCCCGGCTGCCGTGCGGCCGGTGTCCAGGACGAGCTGGATGCGGCGGTCACGCTCGGGGCGCCACGTGCGGACGGCGATCAGGGACTGTCTGGCGGAGGCCCGCCAGTCGATCGACCGGGTGTCGTCGCCGGGCACGTACTCGCGGAGGCTGTCGAACTCCGTGCCCTCACCGCGGGTCAGTGCGCTCATGCGGCCGTCGAGTTCCCGCAGCCGCGCGAGTTTGCCGGGCAGGTGCCTGCGGCTGGGGAAGGCGGGCAGAACCCGGAGCTTTGACGGGACGGCGTGACTGGCCTGGCGTGCGGCGAGCCCGAGGGGACCGTAGGAACGCACGGTCACGCGGTCCGCGTGGTGGTCTCCTCGCCGGCTCGGCGTCAGCACGGTGGTGAGGCGCCGCCGTTCGCCGGCGGGGACGGTGAGGCGCTGTCTCGCGGAGGCGTTGTCGAGTGTCCGCGCGTGGGTGCTGGGGGGCCAGGCGTCGCGTACCAGGGCCCGGAGTGGCCGATCGGACGGGTTCGTGATGGACAGTTCGACTGATGCGGACTCATCAAGACGGACGATCGTGTCGTCTGAACGGGTGAAGGCCAGTGGCCGCACTGGCGCGGCGCGCGCGAGGTCGTACAGGATTGCGAACAGCAGGACGAGCTGGACGGCCAGTACCCCGTTCCAGCTGGGGACCAGCAGGCCGACAAGAAGAGCGGCGGAGGCGGCGAGCAGCGCCGCACGTCCGGTGATCGCCATGGAGAGCGCCCCTCGGATTCAGCGCGGTACGGGGACGTTGGCCAGGATCGAGTGGATCACGCTGTCGGACGTGACGCCTTCCATCTGGGCTTCGGGCCGGAGCTGGATGCGATGGCGGAGGGTGGGCAGGGCGAGGGCCTTCACGTCATCGGGCGTCACGTAGTCGCGGCCACTGAGCCAGGCCCATGCGCGGGCGGTGGAAAGGAGGGCGGTCGCACCGCGCGGTGACACTCCGAGGGCGGTGGAGGGCGAGTCCCGGGTGGCCCGGCAGAGGTCGACGATGTAGCCGGTGACACCGGCGGTGACGGAGGTCGCGGCGACCTCCTCGCGTGCGGCGTCGAGTTCGGCCGGCCCGGCGACCGGGCGGACGCCGGCCGCCGCGAGGTCGCGCGGGCTGAAGCCCTCGGCGTGACGGGTGAGCATGCCGATCTCGTCCTCGCGGGAGGGCAGCGGAAGTGTCAGCTTGAGCAGGAAGCGGTCGAGTTGGGCTTCGGGGAGGGGGTACGTGCCCTCGTACTCGATCGGGTTCTGTGTGGCGGCGACGAGGAAGGGCTCGGGGAGGTCGCGGGGAAGGCCGTCCACGGACACCTGCCGCTCCTCCATCGCCTCCAACAGGGAGGCCTGGGTCTTGGGCGGGGTGCGGTTGATCTCGTCCGCGAGAAGGAGGTTGGTGAAGACCGGACCCGGTTGGAACGAGAACTCGGCGCTTCGGGCGTCGTAGACAAGTGACCCGGTGACGTCGCTGGGCATGAGATCGGGGGTGAACTGGACGCGCTTGGTTTCCAGGTGGAGCGCCGCGGCGAGCGTGCGGACCAGCAGGGTCTTGGCGACGCCGGGTACGCCTTCCAGGAGGACGTGTCCTCGGCACAGGAGGGCGACAACCAGGCCGGTGACCGCCGCGTCCTGGCCGACCACGGCCTTCTTGATCTCCGTGCGGAGCGCTTCGAGCGCGGCGCGGGGGCTGTCCGAGGCGATGGCGGTCACGAGAGTCCGTCCTTGTCTGCGCGGTCGGGGGTCGAGGGGTCCGTGGCGGCGCGGGCGGTGGTCGGCCGGTCGGAGTCGCGGCGGGCGTGGCGTCGCTGGTCGCTGCCCGGTCCGTCGGCAGGCGGCTGATGGGCCTGCTGCGGGGCGGGATTGACGCGGCGCTCCAGGTCGTCGAGGCCGTCGGCGAGACGGACGAGTGCGGCGTCGTCGAGGGGAGCGCGGCCGAACAGCAGCGGAAGCGCGTCGACCGCGTTGTCCGTGGCGCGTAGGCGGGTGTCGAGAGAGGAGAGCAGCACCTCGGGGGTGTGGGCGTCGCCGGGGCTCACGCTCAGCAGTCCGGCGAGGCGCGTCCGGGCGGCGTGCCGCAGGGAGTCGGCCGCCCGGTCGCGGGCGCGGGTCTGGTGGTAGAGCCGGGCGCGTCCCTCGGCGGTCTCCGAGGCGTGCACGGCGACAGGCAGGTCCTCGTGAACCAGCGGCCCCAGCCTGCGTGCCCGCCACAGTGCCGTCAGCACGACGGCGAGCGCCAGTTGGAGGGCGCCGAAACGCCAACCGGCCGGCAGCAGGTCGAGGAGGGACTGCTCCTCCTCGCGGTCCGCCGCCGGGTCGGCGAGGGAAGGGAGGTACCAGACAAGATGGTCGCGGGATCCGAGCAGTTGCAGGACAAGCGAGGCGTTGCCAGCTTCCGCGAGGCGGTTGTTGTACAGCGGTTCTGGTGTACCGAGCAGGACGGTGTCGCCGGGGCCCGTGCGGTCCGGCTGGAGGACGAGGCTCGGCAGCCCGTCGTGCGGGTAGCAGCTGGTGGCGCCTTCGGCCGAGACGGCGTAGGTGTGGCCGCCGAGTTCCGCTCCGCCCGCGCGGCGGGCGAAGTCGGCGTCGCAGTCCGGCTCGCGCGCTTCGACGGGCGCCTGACCGACGGGCCGGGTGCCCGGGGCGAGTGTGCGGGTGGCGTCCTGGTCCGCACCGAGCAGCACAAGGCGCCCGCCGCGTCCCGAGGTCGCGGACCGCAGGGTGGTCAGCTGGCCGGGCCCGAGCAGGTCGGGCCGGGTGACGAGGAGTGTGGTGTCCGGGCCGGCCGGGGCGCTTGCCTCCGCGGTGGTCGTGACCACGGTCAGTTCGACGCCGCGCTCCTTGAGGAGTTCGGCGGTGGCGCGACTGCCGCGCGGCTCGGCGGACCGGGGGTCGAGCAGGCCGCGTTGTTCTCCGGAGCGGAGGAGGGCCAGGGCCGTGCCCGCCAGGAGGAGGATCACCACGCCGATCACCAGTCCGCGTGCGCGGCGCAGCCGTTGCCCCGGGGTCGGCCCCAGCGCGCCGGCGACCGGCGGGCGGGGGTCGGTGAGGTCGGTCCCCGCGGGGCGGACCGCTGCTGTGGACGTGTCCGTCTCGGCGGCGGGGGTGGTCACGGCGCGGCTCCCGGCGTGCCGGCCGTCGTGGACTGCGGCAGGGGCCGCGGTGCGGTGCGGGTGAGCGCCTGGTCGAGGTCGCGGACGCGCGCGTACGCGGCGGCGTCCGCTTCCCGGCCGGCGTATGTGACCTCGTCGAAGCTTCGGGCGGTGAGGCGGAGTTCGGCGCGGAGGGAGGGGAGTGCGTCGCCGGCCTCGGCGGCCGCCTCGTCGGCGGTCCGGCCCGGCCGGGGGGCGAGGATGGTCCGTTCTTCCAGGGAACGTACGAGAGCGCGGGTCCGCTCCTGGACGGCCTCGCTCCAGCGCTGTTCCGCGGCCAGCCGTTCGGCCGCGGCGCGGTGTCGGGCGGCGGTGGCGGGAGTGTCGACGAAGAGCGTGGCCCGGCTGTCGGCGGTCGTCCGGCGCAGCCGGCCCAGGCGGAGGCGGACGGCGATGATCAGGACAGCCACCAGCAGCAGTACGGCGGCCATGCCGACCCAGCCGGCGGGGGTGACGTCGGCGCCGACGGACAGCAGCCGTTCGAGCTGGTCGAGCAGCCAGCCGAAGGCTCGCCGCAGGGGGCCGGGCTCGTGCTCGCGGTACTCCGGTTTGGACAGCTCGCGCTCGGCGGCCTCGCGGGCCGCCCGGCGCCCGAGTTCGACGGGCACCTCGTCGTTCTCGCGCCCGGGCAGGGCCGGCGCGGCGTGGTGGCGGAAGAGCGCCGCGCGGTACGTCACCCCGTTCACCGCCTCCGGCCTAGGGGTTCGCGGGCGGGTTGTTCGGCGGCTGCTCGTCAGGGCCGTGGCCGGGCACCCCGGCGGCCCTGGCCAGTTCCAGGTCGAGCGCCTCGCGGCGGATGCGGCGGTCGATGTAGAGCAGCGCCGTCACGCCGGCGGTGAACGGCAGCGCGAGGGTGTAGGTGATGATCGAGGCGACGGCCATGACAAGCGCGGTCGACCAGGAGAACTCGGCCGTACCGCCTGTGAGGTTCTCCAGGACGTCGCCGTCGCCGAAGAGGGCCGCGACGACGGTGGCCGGGATCGTGATCATCAGGCTGAGGATCATGACAAAGACCAGCGCCAGCAGCTGGATGCCGAAGGTGCGCCACCAGGCACCGGTGACCAGCTTCGCCGAGCGGCGCAGCGCGAAGAGCACGCCCTGCCTCTCGAGCATGAGGGCCGGCGCGGCGAGGCAGAGGCGGACCCACAGCCAGACCGCCAGGACCGCGCCGCCGAAGAAGCCGAGCACGGTGAGCGCCCCGGCTCCCGCGCCGCCGCCCGCGGCGAGCAGCAGTATTCCGGGCCCCATGCACACGAGGATCACGCCGACGACGATCAGGTTGACCAGCAGCGACAGGCCGAGCAGGCGCAGGAGCAGCGGCCGGGCGTCCTGCCAGGCCTGACCGAGGGTCACCGGACGGCCGAGCACCGCGCGGGAGACGATCATGGTGAGTATCGCGGTGGCCACCACCACGGCGAGCATGCTGGCGATGGCGGGAATGATCTGCGACTGGAGTTCCCGCTCGTAGGCTTCGAGCACCACGCTCGGGGCGACATCGGGGTTGCGGTTCACCTCGGCCAGCGCCTCGTTGCCGCGGAACCACAGCGCCTGAGAGCCCGTCGCGACGATCTGGGCCAGGATCGCGATGCCGAGCGCGATGCCCAGCACCGGTCGCCAGTGTGCGCGCATGGTGGACACGGCGCCGTCGAGGATCTCGCCGACGCCGAGCGGGCGGAGCGGGATCACGCCCGGCTTGGCGGCCGGTGCCTGTTGCCAGGTCGGCCCCCAGTGTCCGCCGGGGCCAGGGCCGCCGGGGGGTTGGCCGGGCGCGTTCCAACCGCCGGGCTGCGGCCACGACGTCGGCTGCCCGGTCGGGGGCTGCTGCGCCGACCAGCCGGTGGGCTGCTGCTTGTTGTCCTTGGAGGGACCTGTGGGCTCGGACGGGGACGACCCGGGCGAGGTCCAGCCCGGAGACTCGTTCACTGCTGCTCACCTCGGACGATGCGGCACTGGTTGCCTGTCATGTTCCCACGGGGGCCGATCCGATGTGTTCCGGCCCGCCCGAACGCGCGGAGGAGGGGGCAGACTGGGGCGATGCCCGATCAGGATGCGAGTCCCGTCCCCAGCCTCCGCTGGGTGGAGTTGCCAGAGGGTCCGGTGGTGGCGCTCCTGGACCAGACCCGGTTGCCGAGGGAGGAGGTCGAGTTCCTCTGCACCGACGTGCCCGCCCTGGTGGAGGCGATACGTGAGCTGCGGGTGCGCGGCGCGCCGCTGCTGGGCATCGCGGGCGGCTACGGGGTGGCGCTGGCCGCGGCGCGCGGCTTCGACGTGCAGGAGTCGGCCAGGAAGCTCGCCGCGGCGCGGCCGACCGCGGTGAACCTGGCCTGGGGTGTCCGGCGGGTTCTGGAGGCCCACGGGCGGGCCCTGGACGCCGGCGGAACGCCGGAGGCCGCGGCTCGGGCGGCGCTGGAGGAGGCGCGGGCCGTCCACGCGGAGGACGCGGAGGCGGCCGAACGCATGGCGGTGCTGGGCGCGGAGCTGCTGCGCGAACTGGTGCCCGGCGGTGGGCTGCGGCTCCTCACCCACTGCAACACCGGCCGGCTTGTCTCCGGCGGCGCCGGCACGGCGCTGGCCGTGGTGTGGTGGCTGCACCGGGCCGGTGAGGTGCGCACCCTGTGGGTGGACGAGACGAGGCCGCTGCTCCAGGGCTCCCGGCTGACGGCGTACGAGGCGGCGCGGGAGGGCGTGCCCTACAGCGTGCTGCCCGACAACGCGGCGGGCTCGCTCTTCGCGGCCGGTGAGGTGGACGCCGTGCTGATAGGCGCCGACCGGATCGCGGCCGACGGCTCGGTGGCGAACAAGATCGGCAGCTACCCGCTGGCGGTGCTGGCCCGCTACCACCACGTACCGTTTGTTGTCGTCGCGCCGACGAGTACGGTCGATCTGGCCACGGGCACGGGTTCGCTGATAGAGGTTGAGCAACGTTCCGGGCACGAGGTCACCGAGCCCGTCCCGGGGACGCCGGTCGCGCCGCTGGGCGCTCGGGCCTACAACCCCGCGTTTGACGTCACGCCTCCGGAGCTGGTGACGGCTATCGTCACGGAAGCAGGCGTGGTCTCCCCGGTGACCGGAGACGCTCTTGCCGACCTCTGTTCTCCGCCGGGGAGAACGTCACGATTGGGCAATGGGATGATGAACTCATGAAGGGACGCGTTCTTGTCGTCGACGACGACACCGCTCTGGCGGAGATGCTCGGCATCGTGCTGCGCGGCGAAGGCTTCGAACCGTCGTTCGTCTCGGACGGTGACAAGGCGCTCGCCGCGTTCCGTGAGGTCAAGCCGGACCTGGTGCTGCTCGACCTGATGCTGCCCGGACGGGACGGCATCGAGGTGTGCCGCCTCATCCGGGCGGAGTCCGGTGTGCCGGTGGTCATGCTCACCGCCAAGAGCGACACCGTCGACGTCGTCGTGGGCCTGGAGTCCGGGGCCGACGACTACATCGTCAAGCCGTTCAAGCCGAAGGAGCTGGTCGCCCGTATCCGCGCGCGGCTGCGCCGGTCGGAGGAGCCCGCCCCCGAGCAGCTGACCATCGGTGACCTGGTCATCGACGTGGCCGGCCACTCGGTGAAGCGGGACGGGCAGTCCATCGCGCTGACGCCGCTGGAGTTCGACCTGCTGGTCGCGCTCGCCCGCAAGCCCTGGCAGGTGTTCACCCGCGAGGTGCTGCTCGAACAGGTGTGGGGCTACCGCCACGCCGCCGACACCCGACTGGTCAACGTGCACGTCCAGCGTCTGCGCTCCAAGGTGGAGAAGGACCCGGAGCGTCCCGAGATCGTGGTCACGGTTCGCGGCGTGGGGTACAAGGCCGGACCGAACTGACATGACCGGCCCTGGTTCCGTACCGCCGGGCGCGAAGGCGGAGCCTGCGGCCGGTGGGCGGCTGGCCGCGGCGGCGCTCGGCGCGCGCGTGCGCGGCACCCGGCTCCTGAGGGACGGCCTGCTGCCCGAGGGCGCCACCGGCAGTCGCGCGCACCCGATGGTGCGGATGTTCGTGCGGCTGGTCCGGCGGCCGCTGCTCCAGCTGATGCGGCTGTGGCGGCGGAACATCCAGCTCCGGGTGGTCGCCGCGACGCTGCTCATGTCAATCGCCGTGGTGCTGCTGCTCGGCCTGGTGGTGATCGGCCAGGTCCGCAACGGTCTGCTCGACGCCAAGCAGCAGGCCGCGCAGAGCCAGGCGGCCGGCGGCTTCGCCGTGGCGACCGAGATGGCCGACAGCGCGGCCGACGGCGGTCGCGGCGGCGACAGCGGCAGCCGCGCCGTGCAGAACTCCGGGGCCTGGCTGACCCAGCTGGTGCAGCAGCTGGCCAGCGGCGGGCAGGGCGTCTACTCGGTGGTGGCGCTCAGCTCCGACACCAACGCCACGCCGTTTGTCGGCGACGAGAACACCAACACGCGCGGCCCCCGGGCTTCCGGCGACGTCCGCCCGGAGGAGAGCGTGTCGGCGGAGCTGCGCGCGGCCCTCGACGAGGACCCGCGCACCCATCAGCAGTACGGCAGGATCGTCCGCACCCACGACAACTCCCAACCCGCTTTGATCATCGGCAAGCGGCTGGCCGACGCCAACGGCAACCCCTACCAGCTGTACTACCTGTTCCCGTTCACCCAGGAGGAGAAGTCGCTCGCCCTGGTCAAGGGCACGCTCGCGACGGCCGGTGTGTTCCTGGTGGCCCTGCTGGGCGCCATCGCCTGGCTGGTGGTGCGCCAGGTGGTCACGCCGGTGCGGATGGCGGCGGGCATCTCCGAGCGGCTGGCGGCGGGCCGCCTCCAGGAGCGGATGAAGGTCAGCGGCGAGGACGACATCGCACGGCTGGGCGAGGCGTTCAACAAGATGGCGAAGAACCTCCAGCTCAAGATCGGCCAGCTGGAGGAGCTGTCCCGGATGCAGCGCCGCTTCGTGTCGGACGTCTCCCACGAGCTGCGGACGCCGCTGACGACGGTACGCATGGCGGCGGACGTGATCCACGAGGCCCGGGACGAGTTCGACCCGGTCACCGCGCGCTCGGCCGAGCTGCTGCTCGGACAGCTCGACCGGTTCGAGTCGCTGCTCGCCGAGCTGCTCGAGATCAGCCGGTTCGACGCGGGCGCGGCGGCCCTGGAGGCCGACCCGACCGACCTGCGCGAGGTCGTGACGCGGGTGGTCGAGGGGGCGCAGCCGCTCGCCGACGCGAAGGGCTCGCCGCTGGTGGTGCTCGGCGACGAGCAGCCGGTGATGGTGGAGGCCGACGCCCGGCGCGTGGAGCGGGTGCTGCGCAACCTCGTGGTGAACGCCGTGGAGCACGGCGAGGGCCACGAGGTGGTGGTCCGGCTGGCCAGCGGCGAGGGAGCGGTCGCCGTCGCGGTGCGGGACTACGGTGTGGGGCTGAAGCCGGGCGAGGCCCAGCGGGTGTTCAACCGCTTCTGGCGGGCCGACCCGGCCCGGGCGAGGACCACGGGCGGTACGGGCCTCGGCCTGTCGATCGCCCTGGAGGACGCGCGGCTGCACGGCGGCTGGCTCCAGGCGTGGGGCGAGCCGGGCGGGGGCTCCCAGTTCCTGCTGACGCTGCCGCGCACGGCGGGTGAGACGCTTCGGGCCTCGCCGCTGCCGCTGGAGCCGGCGGACTCCCGTCGCCACCGCTCCAGGGCCGGAGCGCCCCGGCAGCGGGACGGCGGTGACACGGCCACCGGACGCCCCACGGGCGAGGGATCCGGCGGCGCGGAGGAGGGCGACGACCATGCGAGCTGAGCGACACCGCGCGGTGGCGGTGCTGACCGCGTGCGGGCTGCTGCTGGCCGGCTGCGCGTCCATGCCGTCGGACGGCGGAGTCAAGCAGATCGACGCCCCGCAGCGCTCCGACGCCGACTCCCAGGTGCGCGTCTTCGGCGTCAGCCCCCGCAAGGGCGAGCTGCCCCGGCAGATAGTGCGGGGCTTCCTGGAGGCGACCACCAGCGAGGAGGCCGACTTCGGCACCGCCCGCAAGTACCTCACCCCGGAGGAGGCGGCCCGCTGGAAGCCGTTCGCGCGCACGACGATCGTCGCCGGCGGCCCCGAGGTGGCCCCCGACGGGGTGCGGGCGGACAGCGACGGCCAGGGCTACACGGTCGAGGTCACCGGCACCCGGGTCGCCGAGGTGGACGAGAAGAACGCCTACACCCCGAGCGAGGGCCGCTACCTGGACCGGCTGCACCTCACGCAGGTGAAGGGCGAGTGGCGGATCGACAAGCTCCCCGACGGCCTGGTGATGGGGGAGCCGGACTTCGAGCGGATCTACCGCTCGGTCAACACCTACTACTTCGCCGACCTGGGCGCCGAGTCGGGCGCGGTGCGGTTCGGGCGCAACGTGCTGGTGGCCGAGCCGGTGTACCTGCGCCGCCGGATCGAGCCCATGACGGAGACGGTCGCGACGCTGCTCAAGGGGCCGGCGGACTGGCTGAAGCCGGTTGTCACCTCGGCGTTCCCCGAGGGGTTGCGACTGGAACCGGACCAGCAGCTGAGTCTGGACGAGTCGGGCGGCCTGGAGGTCGAGCTGCGTCCGTCCGGTCGGGGGAAGCGCGTATCCGTCGGTGCGCAGCGCTGCACGCGGATGGCGGCCCAGCTGCTGCACACGGTGGACCAGCAGTCCTCCGCCCGGGTGCAGCGGGTCACGCTGCGGGACGGCGAGGGCGAGCTGTGCGAGACGGGCCGGGAGGAGGCACAGGCGTTCGCGCCGGGTCTGCTCAACGGCCCGGCCGCCCGGCAGTACTACCTCGACGACGCCAGCCGGCTGATCGCCACCGGGGACGACGAGGGCCCCGGCCGCCCGGTGGACGGCCCGTTCGGCAGCGGCCACGTGACGCTGAGCGCCGTGGCGGTCAGCCGCGACGAGAGCATGGGCGCCGGGGTGCTGGCCAACGGCAGCGCCCTGTACGTGGCCCCGCTGTCCTCGGACGCCCAGTACGGCGAGCCGGTGCTCACCAGCGCCGGAAAGCGTCCGGAGGACCGGCTCACCGCGCCGAGCTGGGACGGGCTCGGCGACCTGTGGGTGGCCGACCGGGACCCCGAGCGGCCCCGGCTGCTCCGCTTCACGCGCGGGCAGGGCGAGCCGGAGACGGTGGAGGCGCCGGGCATCGGCTCGGCGCGCATCGAGTCGCTGCGGGTCGCCGCCGACGGCATACGCGTCGCGCTGCTGCTCCGGGAGGACGACCGCACGACGCTGAGGCTCGGCCGCATCGAGCGCGGCCACACCAGGGGCGGTGAGCCGGTGGTCAGAGTGACGGCGCTGCGGCCGGCCGCGCCCCGCCTGGAGGACGTCACCGCCGTGTCCTGGGCGGGCGGCAGCCGGCTGGTGCTGGTGGGCAAGGAGCCGGGCGGCGTCCAGCAGCTCCGGGTCGTCTCCACGGACGGCTCGGCGGGCATCCCGCCGACGCTGCCCGGGGTGAACAACGTACGGGGCATAGCCGCCTCGGAGGACGAGGAGAAGCCGCTGCTCGCCGACTCGCAGGAGGGCATAGTCCGGCTGCCGCGCAGGGACGGCAGCTGGCAGGCGGTGACCGACAAGGGCTCCGCACCCGTCTACCCGGGCTGACCGCGCCCGGGCCGGCCCCGGCGGCCGTGGCGGGCGGCGGCCCGCGAGGTGGGGACGGGGTGGAGC
>NZ_WMLF01000147.1 GCF_014156695.1 Streptomyces durbertensis
GCGGTGGGCGTGCGGAGATGTCAGCATGGGCACATGTCCTGATGTGCCGTCAACGCACACGTGTCCGGTGCGGCGGAGTGGGGAGACGAACCCGGTGTTCTACAACGTGCTCAAGTACGTGGTGCTGGGTCCGCTGCTCAGGCTGCTGTTCCGCCCGCGCATCGAGGGGCTCGCACACGTGCCGGCCGACGGCGCGGCGATCGTGGCCGGCAACCACCTGTCGTTCTCCGACCACTTCCTGATGCCGGCGATCCTGCGGCGGCGCATCACCTTCCTCGCCAAGATGGAGTACTTCAACGGCCCCGGCCTCAAGGGGCGGCTGACCGCGGCGTTCTTCCGCAGCGTCGGCCAGATCCCGGTGGACCGCTCCGGCGGGGCCGGACAGGCGGCGCTGCGGGAGGGGCTGGCCGTGCTGGCGCGCGGGGAGCTGCTGGGTATCTACCCGGAGGGCACCCGCTCCCACGACGGACGGCTCTACAAGGGCCGGGTGGGTGTGGCGGCGATGGCGCTCGGGGCCGGGGTGAAGGTCGTGCCGTGCGCGATGCTCGGCACGTTCGAACTCCAGCCGCCGGGGCGTGTGCTGCCCCGGCTCGGCCGGGTGACGATTCGTTTCGGCGAGCCGATGGACTTCTCCCGCTTCGCCGGCCTGGAGTCGGACCGTTCCGTGCTGCGCGCGGTGACGGACGAGATCATGTACGAGATCCTGCGGCTGTCCGGCCAGGAGTACGTGGACGTGTACGCCCCGCAGGCCAAGGAGGAGCAGGCCCGGCCGGCGGCCGAGCAGGCCGGCACCGAGGCGCCGACGCCCGAGGGGCGTGCACCGCGCCTCGGGCGGGGGCGCCGACGGCGGGAGCGCGGCGCCTGAGCCGCCCTCCCCCCACCCCGGCCCGAGGGCTCAGCCGTGGTCGCGGTGGTGGGCGGCGATGCCGTACCTGCCGCGGTCCTCCAAGGGGCCGCCTGCCCCCATGTCCGAGACGGTCCGCACCACCTCGGCGGGCGGCGCCGCGGCGCTTTCCAGGACGTCGAGGTCGGCCGCGGACACCAGGGCGACCAGCGGCTTGCCGTGACGGGTGACCACCACCCGCTCCCCGCCGTAGACCACGCGGTTGATCAGGTCCGCCAGCTCCGCGCGCGCCTGCGTCACCGGAATCTCGTATGCCATACCTCCAGCATACCCGCACGTACGTAATGTACATTCTTTACAGACTTACCAGTCGGGTGCGGAACGCCGCGCCTTCTCGAGGGAGAGGTCTGCCATGTCGACGCCGTCAGCGCCGCCGGACTCCACCGGCCGCCGTGTCCTGCCCGAGTTCACCCACCGCACCGAGCACGGCACACGAACCACCGACCCCCACTCACGGCTGCTGGAAGCGCGGGTGGTGGTGCTCGGCGGGCCGCTGGACGAGCGGAGCGCCGGCGAGGTGATCGCGCAGCTGCTCGTGCTGGACGGCGACGCGGACGGCCGGGGCCTGTCGCTGTACCTCAACTCGCCGGGCGGCTCCTTCCAGGCCATGGCCGCCGTCCACGACACGCTCCGCCAGCTGCGGAGCGAGGTGGAGACGGTCTGCGTCGGGCAGGCCGGACCCGAGGCCGCGGTGCTGCTGGCGGCCGGTACGCCGGGGCGTCGGCTGATGCTGGCGCACTCCCGGATCGTCCTGCGTCAACCGACGCTCGCCGACCCGTTCGAGGGCGGGCCGGCGGACGTGGCGGTGTGGGCGGCGGAGGCGCTGCGACAGCGCGCGGTGATGACGGAGCTGCTGTCCGAACTCACCGGCCAGGAGCGGGAGCGGGTCGCCGCCGACATCGACCGGGCGCGGGTACTGGACGCCGCCGCGGCCCTGGACTACGGGCTTGTCGACTCGCTGGTCACCGAACGCCCGGCCGCGCCGGGACCGGAAGAGCGGAGGTGAGCGCGTGCTGCCCGAACTGCCGCCGCTTCCCGCGCTGACCCGCGCGGAGGGCGACCTGGTCGACGGCTACCTCGCCGCACTGGGCCGGCTCGGCCGCATCAACCCCGCCCGGGGAGGTGACACCCTCGGCGCGCTCCAGGCGGCGCAGGCGCTGGTGACCGAGGCGGCCGTCCTGCGCGACGCGCTGGCCACGATGCACGGGCGCGGAGAGCGCGAGCTGCACGGTCGGGTCCTCGGGCACGCCCTCGGAGTGCTGGGCGTCGAGCGGCGCCTGGGCCGGCTTGTCCTGCCGGCGCCGCTCGCGACGGACCGGGGGCTCGACGACGCGCCGTGAGCACGGTCCGGCGGACGTGCTCACCGGGAGGAGGTGAGGGCGAGCGGGTCGGGCCAGCCGAGGGAGATCCAGACGGTCTTGCCGCCGCCCGCCGGGACGACGGTGAGAGCACCGCCGAACTCGGCGGTGAGCGCCCGGATGATGGCCAGCCCGCGCCCGTTGTCCTGCTGCACGGCGGCCGGCAGCCGTCGGGGCAGCCGGTGGTGACTGTCGGTCACTCCGACGCGCAGCGTCTCCTGGCGCTCCAGCAGGAGCCGGAGGGTGAACTCCGGCGACTGGCCCCTGGTGTGCAGCACGGCGTTGGTGGCCAGTTCGGAGACGATGAGCGCGACGGCGTCCCCGAGCTCGCTGTCCGCCGGCAGACCCCACTGGGCGAGGGCTTCAGAAACGTATCTGCGCGCCCTGCCGACCGATGCGGGTGTGCTCGGCAGGCTGACGGACGCTTCCTGGTGATCGGCCATGACCGCCTTGATCCTTCCCACCGCGTCCCGTGCGCCCTGACGCGTGGATGTGGGGGCGGCGCGTCCGCGGCTGGCTGCTCCCGGTCAGAGTGCCACTGCCGCGCCGGGGATCGAGCCGACTGCGGCCGATGTCGGCCGCTCTGTCGCTCGAAGCGGTGAACTGTACGACGACAGAGCGTATTTGACGGGCGGGTGGGGAACCTCCGGTCATGCGGGGCTGTTGACGCTGCGTGAGCGGCCGCAGGCGACGCCTGCGGGCGGCGCGGCTTCCCAGGCGCGCCGGCTGCTCAGGCGCGTCGACTTCGCGGACGGCGGCTCAGGCGTCGGCGGGCGCCGTGTCGACGATCGTGCGGACGGCGCGGTCGAGTTCCGCGTCGGACAGGTCGGCCCGGGCGGTGAGCCGCAGCCGGGAGATCCCGTCGGGCACGGAGGGCGGGCGGAAGCAGCCCACGTGCAGCCCCCGCGTCCGGCAGCGCTCGGCCCAGGCGACCGCGTCCTGCGGGGAGGGCGCGCGGACGGAGACGACGGCGGCGTCCGGTCTGACCGCCGACAGTCCCGCCGCGGTCAGACCGACGTGCAAGCCGCGGGCGACCGCCCGGGCCCGTTCCGGCAGGTCGGGGCGCTCGCGCAGCAGGCGGACGGCGGCCAGCGCGGCGGCGGTCGCCGCCGGGTTGAGGCCGGTGTCGAAGATGAAGGTGCGCGCGGCGTTCAGCAGGTGGTCGATGACCGCCGCCGGGCCGAGGACGGCGCCGCCCTGGCTGCCGAGGGACTTGGAGAGCGTGAGCGTCACGACGGTGTCCTCCCGACCCGCCAGACCGGCCGCCCGGGCGGTGCCGCGGCCGCCGCCACCGAGGACGCCGAGGCCGTGCGCGTCGTCCAGCAGCAGCCCGGCGCCGGCCTCACGGCAGACCTCGGCCAGGTCGGCCAGCGGGGCGGCGTCGCCGTCCACGGAGAAGACCGTGTCGGAGACCACAAGCGCCCGGCCCGCATGGCCGGCGAGCAACTTGGCGACCGCCTCGGGGTCGGCGTGCGGGGCCACCTTTGTGGTCGCGCGGGAGAGCCGGCAGCCGTCGATGAGTGAGGCGTGGTTGGCGGCGTCGGAGACGATCAACGCGTCCGGGCCGGTGAGGGCGGTCACGGCGGCGAGGTTGGCGGCGTAGCCGGAGGAGAAGACCAGCGCGGCCTCGAAGCCGCAGAAGTCCGCCAGTTCGGCCTCCAGCTCGGCGTGCAGGTCGGTGGAGCCGGTGACCAGGCGCGAGCCGGTGGCGCCGGCGCCCCACCGGTGGACGGCGTCCGCGGCGGCGGTGGTGACGGCCGGGTGCCGGGTGAGGCCGAGGTAGTCGTTGCCGGCGAGCTGGAGGATCTCCGCGTCGGCGCTCCTGGGGCGCAGGCGCCGTTGGAGTCCGGCGCTCCGGCGGCTCTCGCGGGCTTCGGTGAGCCAGCCGAACGGTGTGGTGGACATGGCCGTCCCTCGCTGATCTGTCGGGTCCCCATAGAACCTAGTGCCGGTGCCGGCGACGGCCGGTGTGGCGATACACACACCTCCCGGAGGGCATCTTGTCGCTTCTCTCCTTGGCCGCACGCTGTGCGGTAGGCCAGGATCTAGGGCCATGGACCTGCTGAAGACGCTGGTGGACAAGGGGCTGCGGCGCGAGCTGCCGACGCGCGACGAGGCGCTGGCCGTTCTGTCGACCTCCGATGACGATCTGCTCGACGTGGTGGCCGCGGCCGGCAAGGTGCGCCGCAAGTGGTTCGGGCGGCGCGTCAAGCTCAACTACCTGGTCAACCTGAAGTCCGGCCTGTGCCCGGAGGACTGCTCCTACTGTTCGCAGCGGTTGGGGTCCAAGGCCGAGATCCTCAAGTACACCTGGCTCAAGCCGGAGCAGGCGGCGGCCGCGGCGGGCGCGGGGGTCGCCGGCGGCGCCAAGCGGGTGTGCCTGGTGGCCAGCGGACGCGGGCCCACCGACCGGGACGTGGACCGGGTGTCGCAGACGATCTCGGCGATCAAGGAGCAGCACGCGGACGTCGAGGTCTGCGCGTGCCTCGGGCTGCTCTCCGACGGGCAGGCGGCCAGGCTGCGGGATGCCGGCGCGGACGCCTACAACCACAACCTGAACACCTCCGAGGCGACGTACGGCGACATCTGCACCACGCACGAGTACGCCGACCGCGTCTCCACCGTGCAGCAGGCGCAGGCCGCCGGCCTGTCGGCCTGCTCGGGACTGATCGCCGGTATGGGCGAGAGCGACGAGGACCTGGTCGACGTCGTCTTCGCGCTGCGTGAGCTGGACCCGGACTCGGTGCCGGTGAACTTCCTGATCCCCTTCGAGGGCACCCCGCTGGCCGCGGAGTGGAACCTCACGCCGCAGCGGGCGCTGCGCATCCTGGCGATGGTGCGCTTCGTCTGCCCGGACGTGGAGGTGCGGCTCGCCGGCGGTCGTGAGGTGCAGCTGCGTTCGATGCAGCCGCTGGCCCTGCACCTGGCCAACTCGATCTTCCTCGGCGACTACCTGACCAGCGAGGGCCAGGCCGGGCAGGCCGACCTGGACATGATCGCGGACGCCGGTTTTGAGGTCGAGGGCGCGGGCGAGACGACGCTGCCGACGCACCGGGCGGACGTGGCGGCCGGGGGCTGCGGCGGAGGCGCCTGCGGACCGTGCGGCGACGGCGGGGACGGCGCTGCGGCGGCCGAGGCCGCAGAGGAGGCCGGAGTCGTCGAGGCCCCGGGCGCCGAGGCCGGGGAGAGCGCGTCGGGTACGCCCCGGCAGCGGTCCGAGCTGGTGACCGTCCGGCGGCGCGGCGCCGGCACGGAGGTCCCGCCGAATGCCTGATCCGCTCTCCACCGCGGAGCTGCTGGAGCTGGACCGCCGCCACGTGTGGCACCCCTACGGGCCGATGCCCGGGCGTCAGACGCCGCTGGTGGTGGAGTCGGCGTCCGGTGTGCGGCTGCGGCTGGCGGAGCCGGTCGAGGGCCGGACCGAACTGGTCGACGGCATGTCCTCGTGGTGGTCCGCGGTGCACGGATACAACCATCCGGTGCTGAACGAGGCGGCCGGCGCGCAGCTGGGGCGGATGAGCCATGTGATGTTCGGCGGGCTCACCCACGAGCCCGCCGTCCGGCTCGCCCGGCGGCTGGTGGAGCTGACCCCGGGCGACCTGGAACACGTGTTCCTGGCCGACTCGGGTTCGGTGTCGGTGGAGGTGGCGCTGAAGATGTGCCTCCAGTACTGGCGCTCGCTGGGCCGGCCCGGTAAGCGGCGACTGCTGACCTGGCGCGGCGGCTACCACGGCGACACCTGGCACCCGATGTCCGTGTGCGACCCGGAGGGCGGGATGCACCAGCTGTGGTCGGGGGTGCTGGCCGAGCAGGTCTTCGCGCCCGCGCCTCCGGCCGGGTTCGACGCGCCGCTGGACGAGTCGTACGCCGAAAAGCTGCGGCGGCTGGTGCGGGAGCACGCCGACGAACTGGCCGCGGTGATCGTGGAGCCGGTGGTGCAGGGCGCGGGCGGCATGCGCTTCCACTCCCCCGGCTATCTGCGGGTGCTGCGGGAGGCGTGCGACGAGTACGGCGTGCTGCTGGTGTTCGACGAGATCGCCACCGGTTTCGGCCGGACCGGCCGGCTGTTCGCCGCCGGGCACGCCGGTGTCACCCCCGACGTGCTGTGCCTCGGCAAGGCGCTGACCGGCGGCTATCTGACGATGGCCGCCACGCTGTGCACGCCTCGGGTGGCGGACGGCATCTCGCGCGGCGAGGTGCCGGTGCTGGCGCACGGGCCGACGTTCATGGGCAATCCGCTGGCGGCGTCCGTGGCGCTGGCCTCCGTGGAACTGCTGGCCGGCCAGGACTGGGCGGCCGAGGTGCGCCGCATCGAGCGCGGGCTGCGCACGCACCTCGCGCCGGCGGCCGGACTGCCGGGTGTGCGGGACGTGCGGGTGCTCGGCGCGATCGGTGTGGTGCAGCTCGACCGGGAGGTCGACATGGCCGCCGCGACGCGGGCCGCCGTCCGGGAGGGCGTGTGGCTGCGCCCGATCCGCGACCTGGTCTACACGATGCCGCCGTACGTCACCGCGGACGCGGATCTGGCGCGGATCGGCGCGGCGGTGTGCGCCGCCGCGCGCGAGGGGTGAGTGCGTTGGGCGAGATCCTGGTGGTGTCCGGTACCGGCACCGAGGTCGGGAAGACGGTTGTCACGGCGGCGGTGGCGGCGTGCGCGCTGCGGGCCGGCCGTAGCGTCGCGGTGCTCAAGCCCGCGCAGACCGGCGTCGCGGAAGGCGAGGCCGGGGACGTCGCGGAGGTCGGGCGGCTGGTCGGCGGGGCGGTGACCGGACGGGAACTGGGCCGCTATCCGGAGCCGCTGGCCCCGGCGACGGCGGCGGCGAGGGCGGGAATGCCCCCGGTGTCTGCGGGGCGGGCGGCCGCGGCGGCCCGGGAGTTGGTCGCCGGGCATGATCTGGTGCTGGTGGAGGGCGCGGGCGGGCTGCTGGTGCGGCTGGACGAGCGGGCCTCGACGCTGGCCGACGTGGCCGGGCTGCTCGAGGCGCCGGTGCTGCTGGCGGTGGCGGCCGGACTCGGCACGTTGAACACGACGGCGCTCACGGCGGAGGCGCTGGCCTCCCGCGGGTTGGACTGCCGCGGGCTGGTGGTGGGGAGTTGGCCGTCCGAGCCCGGGCTTGCCGAGCGCTGCAACCTGGACGATCTGCCGGTGGTCGCCGGTGCCCCGCTGCTGGGTGTGGTGCCGGCCGGCGCCGGAGGGTGGGACGCCCCGCGTTTCACGGCGGCGGCGCCGGCGTGGTTGGCGCCGGAGCTGGGCGGTTGCTGGGACGGCCGACCGCCAGGATGATCCGGCGGGCCGGCCGGTCCGGCACGTCAGAGGGTCCAGGTGCGGAGTTCGGCCGCGATGTCGGCGAGTTCGGCGCGGCCTTCCTTGACGAGCCGGGCCAGGTCGCGGACCTTCTCCGGGGACGTGGCGACCTTCTCCCCCGCCGCGATCAGGTAGCCGTAGGCGACGGCGGTGGCGAACATCGCGTTCGACCGCTCCAACGCCGGGATGTGCAGGAGCTGTTGGAGGAGGGCGGCGGCCCGCTCGGCCGGCTCCCGGTAGACGGGGCGGCCGAACACGGCGGCGTCGTGCCGGCTCACCGCGGCGATCAGCGCGCCGTAGTCGGTGATGGCCGGGTCCCCGGGGATCTTCTCCTCCGCGACCATGAGCAGCCAGGCGAGGTCGATCCGCAGACTCACCGGCCGGTGCGGCCCTTGCGTTCGCCGGGCGCGTCGGCCGCGGCTTCCAGGGCGCGGGCCTCGCCGAACTCCTCGGCGAACTCGTCGGCGAACTCCTCGGAGAAGACGGCCTCGTACTGCTTCATGAAGTCGGCGGCGGACTCCACGAAGGAGTGGCCCGCCTCGCCGGCGTCCCGCAGGACCAGGTCCTCGATGTAGCGGTTGACGCTCACTCCGCGCCGGCGCGCCTGCTGCCGCGCGGTGTCGGCGGTGGACTCCTCCACCCGCACGTTCAGCTGTGTCTTGGCCATCACACCATGCTAGCGCCGACCCGCTAGCTCGGGCAAGGTTCCGGCGGACGCCGCCGGGAAGCCGTACGGTCGAGACAGCACCGGACGAAGAGCCGGCCCACGCGCCGGGGCGGGAAGGACGACGATGACCACCGCAGCGCAGCCGCAGCCCCCGACCGACCAACGGCCGGCCGCCCGTGCCCGGCTGCTGACAAAGCGGTACGGCGGCGACTCTGAGGTGGCCGTCACCGCGCTCGACGCCGTGGACGTGGACATCACGGCCGGTCGCTTCACCGCCGTGATGGGCCCGTCGGGCTCCGGTAAATCCACCCTCATGCACTGCCTCGCCGGGCTGGACTCGGTGACCTCCGGCCGGGTCTGGCTCGGCGACCGCGAGATCACCTCGCTCGGCGACCGTGAACTGACCCGGCTGCGCCGCGACCGGGTCGGCTTTGTCTTCCAGTCCTTCAATCTGCTGCCCACCCTCACCGCCGGGGAGAACATCACCCTGCCCATGGACATCGCCGGACGCCGCCCGGACCGGGCGTGGGTGGACGAGGTGATCACCACGCTCGGCCTCGGCGACCGGCTCGGCCACCGCCCCGCGCAGCTGTCCGGTGGCCAGCAGCAGCGGGTGGCGTGCGCCCGGGCGCTGGCGTCCCGGCCGGAACTGATCTTCGCGGACGAGCCGACCGGCAACCTGGACTCCCGCTCCGGCCTGGAGGTGCTGCGGCAGCTGCGGGTGGCCGTGGACCGGCTCGGACAGACCGTCGCCATGGTCACCCACGATCCGGCCGCCGCCGCGCACGCCGACCATGTGCTCTTCCTCGCCGACGGCCGCCTGGTGGACGAGCTGGACGATCCGACGGCCGACGTCGTCCTGGAACGCATGAAGCGGCTGGACGCCCCGAGGGGAAGCTGACCGCGTGCTGCGTGCCACGCTGCGTTCGCTCGCCGCCCACCGGGGCCGGCTGCTGCTGTCCGCGCTCGCCGTCCTGCTGTCGGTCGCCTTTGTGGTCGGCAGTGTCATCTTCTCGGACACCGTCCGCCACACCTTCGACCGGCTGTTCGCGGCGAGCGCGGCGGACGTGACCGTCCTCCCGAGGGACGCGCCCGAGGGCCGCGACCAGACGCTGTCGGGCGCCGAGCCCACGGTGCCGGCCGCGCTCGCCGGGCCCGCCGCCGAAGTCGACGGGGTCGCGGACGCCCGGCCGGAGGTGCGGGTGCAGAGCGCCACCGTCGTCGGCGCGGACGGGCGGCGGATCGGCTCCACCACGGGAGCGCCGACGATCGCCACCGGCTGGTACCCGGAGCCGCGCCGGGTGGTGGAACTCGCCGAGGGCAGGCCGGCGCGCGGCGACCGCGAGGCGCTGCTGGACCGGGACAGCGCCGAGCGGCACGACGTCTCGGTCGGCGACCGGCTGCGGATCGTCGCCGAGCCGGGCACGGTGACGGTCGAGGTGGTCGGCCTGGCGGCGTTCACCACCACCAACCCCGGCGCGACGCTGGTGTTCCTCGATCCGGACGTCGCCGCCCGCGTGCTGCTTGGGGACGCCGAACGGGCCACCTCCCTCGCGGTGACCGCCGCCGAAGGTGTACCGCACCCGGTGCTGCGGGACCGGGTGGCCGCCGCGCTGGGCGGGGACTACACCTACCGGACGGCCGAGCAGCAGAGCGAGTCGGCCGCCGCCGAGCTGGGGACGGTCCTCGGGGTCATCCGCTGGGTGATGCTCGGCTTCGCCGGGGTGGCGGTGCTGGTCGGCGTCTTCCTGATCATCAACACCTTCGCGATGCTCGTCGCGCAGCGCACCAGGGAGCTGGGGCTACTGCGGGCGCTGGGCGCCGAACGCCGGCAGGTGCGCCGGTCGGTGCTGGTGGAGGCGCTGCTGCTGGGCGTCGTGGGGGCCAGCCTGGGGCTGTTGGCCGGGGTGGGGCTGGCGCACGGGCTGGTCCGGCTGATGGGCCTGCTCGGCATGTACCTGGACCCGGCGGACATCCGGATCGAGCCGGTGGTGCCGGTGGCCGCGTACGTGGTCGGAGTGGGCGTCACGTTGGTGGCGGCGGCGCTGCCGGCGCGGCGGGCGGGCCGGGTGCCGCCGGTGGCGGCCCTGGCGGACACCGAGGTGAGCGCGGTGGGGCGGCCGCTGCGGTTGCGCGCGGCGCTCGGCGCGGCGGTGGCCGTCGCGGGCGCGGGGGCGCTGGTAATGCTGGCCCGCGCCGAGTCGGCCGGGCGAGCGGGGACGTGGCTCGCGGTGGGGGTGGCGCTCACGCTGCTGGCCGCCGTGCTGGCGGGGCCGGCGCTGGTGCGGCCGGTGGTGCGGGTACTGGGGTTCGGGCTGCCACGGGCGTTCGGGCCGGTCGCCGTGCTGGCCCGGCGCAACGCGCTGCGCAACCCGCGCCGCACGGGCGCCACTGCCTCCGCGCTGATGGTCGGTCTGGCCCTGGTCACCGGGCTGTCCATCGGCGGCGCCTCGATCACCGCGTCCTTCGACCGGGAGGTCGACCGCACCCTCGGCGCGGACTTTGTCATCCAGAACGAGAGCTTCCGGCCCTTCACCTCGGAGGTCGCCCGGCGGGTGGACGCGGTGGAGGGCGTGGGCATCGTGGTCCGGGAGCGCTTTGTGCCGCTGCGGCTGGCCCTCCCGGACGGCTCGACACACCGCACGATCGGCGCGGCCGTGGACCCCGGACTGGACGAGGTCGCCCGGGTCGAATACACGGCCGGCGACACCGCCGGGGCGGTGGGCGCCGACCGGTTGGCGCTCGACCGGCGGTTCGCCGCGCGGCACGGTCTGGCGGTGGGCTCGACGCTGGAGGCGGAGTTCGTCGGCGGAGGGACGGCCCGGCTGCGGGTCGGGGCGTTGGTGGAGAGCGGCAGCCCGGCGCCGGGCGGGGACGTCGGCGCGTTCCTCGGGCTGCCGACGCTGGAGCGCCACCAGGTCGCGGGGCAGGACGCGGTGCTGCTGGTGAACGCCGCCGACGGCACCGACCCGCCGGTGCTACGGGAACGGCTGGAGCAGGCTCTCGCCGACCTGCCGCAGGTGCAGGTCCGCGACCACGCCGACTACAAGCAGCTTGTCCGCGACCAGGTCGCGGTGCTGCTGTACCTGGTCTACGCGCTGCTGGGACTGGCGGTGGTGATCGCGGTGCTGGGGGTGGTGAACACGCTCGCGCTGTCGGTGATCGAGCGGACGAGGGAACTGGGCATGCTGCGGGCGGTGGGCATGTCACGGCGGCAGCTGCGGCGCATGGTGCGCCTGGAGTCGGTGGTGATCTGTCTGTTCGGGGC
>NZ_WMLF01000148.1 GCF_014156695.1 Streptomyces durbertensis
AGACAGCCCGCCCCGCGACCCCGCGCGGCCGCTGCTGACGGTCGGGCTTTCGGCCCGCATCGCGCTGGTCTCGGCCCTGATGGTGATCGGCGCCTGGTGGATCTTCAACTGGGAACGGGCGGCCGGTGTGGAGCTGGCCGAGGCCCGCACCGCCGCCGTCAACCTGCTGGTCGCCGTCCAGGTGGTCTACCTGTTCAGCTGCCGGTCGCTGACCCGGCCGGTCTGGCGGCTCGGGTTCTTCAGCAACCCGTGGGTGATCGGCGGGGTGCTGGTGCAGCTGGCGGGCCAACTGCTCATCACCTACTTGCCGGTGATGAACGCCCTGTTCGGTACCGCGCCGATCGAGGCCGGGGCGTGGTTGCGGGTCGCGGCGTTCGCCGCGCTGGCCTCGGTGGTGATCGCCGTCGACAAGCATCTGCGTCCCCGTCTGATGTGAGCGGCGGGTGGCACTGTTCGGCGGGCGGCGCTGTTCGGCGGCGCTGCCCGGCGGGCGGCGCCGCTCGGAGGTTGAGGGGCGGCGCCGGGCGGTTCACCGGGCCCCCGGCTCCGCCTGGAGCAGTCGCGGCGAGGCGTCGAACCCCCAGCGGCGGTAGCCGGCGACCGCCCGGTCGCTGGAGTGGACGGTCACCCGCTCGTGGCCCTGCTCGCGGGCGAGGTCGAGCACGGCCTCGACAAGCCGTCCGCCGAGCCCGCCGTCCCGCTCCTCCGGTACGACGTACACACACTGCACGTCGCCGGAGGCGCGTTCGACGGCGAGCGGGCTGGGCACCCGGGGGACCGTCGCCAGCCACGCCATGCCGACCACCCGCGGTCCGCGCACCGCGACGAGGCACCGGTGGGTGTGCTCGTTCTCCCGCGCCCACCGGACAAAGCGGCTGACGAACACCTCGCGGGTGAGCGTCGGCGCGGCCCCGTTCTCCCGCACCCACCGCCACCGGAGCTCCGCCACGTCGGCCGACTCCCCCTGACGGGCGGGCCGTATCTCCACGCTGTCATCCACCCGCCCATGCTCGCACCGCCCGGCGCCGGGCGGCCCTGCGTGGGTCAGGGGACGTCGGCCGGCGTCAGGTCGGGCAGCGTCAGGGGACGTCGGGCAGCGTCAGGGCGCGGGCGTACGGCGTACCCGTGCGCCGCGCGTGGGCTATGCGCTCGCGGACCTCCCGCGTCGTGCGGGGCCGGAAGCCGGGACCACCGCAGCAGCTCTTGTGGAACCCGACGCCCGCGTGCAGCAGCACGGAGAGGACCCGCCACGCCGCGACGTCCTTCCGCCGGGGCGGCGCGAACGCGGAGCCCGCGTGGAGGAGCCGGCCCGCGCATCGCGGGCAGACCCGCTCCCGCTCGGGCCCGTGGGACTGCTTGTAGGAGGCCCGGCAGGGCAGGCACACGTACGACGTCCTTGCATGTCCAGCCATGCCCGCAGAGTACGCCCGGGCGCTGGCGGCCCGGGAGTTGTCCACAGGCGGGTGCCGGGGAGTTGTCCACAGGGCTGGTGGAACTCCTTCACACCCCGGCATCATCGATGACCGGCGGGAGCGTCCGCCCAGGACCCGGGCCTCGTCCGCCCAGGCCCCCGGACCCCGGCAGCCCAGGCCCCGGAGGTGCGGCCTCCGTCGATCAGGCGCGGACGTAGGCCGCCAGGTGCTCGCCGGTGAGCGTGGTGCGCGCGGCGACGAGGTCGGCCGGCGTTCCCTCGAAGACGATCCGGCCGCCGTCGTGCCCGGCGCCCGGGCCCAGATCGATGATCCAGTCGGCTTTGGCCATGACCGCTTGGTGGTGTTCGATGACGATGACCGACTTCCCGGAGTCGACAAGACCGTCCAGCAGGCCGAGGAGCTGCTCCACGTCGGCGAGGTGCAGCCCGGCGGTCGGTTCGTCCAGGACGTACACCCCGCCCTTCTCGGCCATGTGCGTGGCCAGCTTCAGCCGCTGGCGCTCGCCGCCCGACAGCGTGGTGAGCGGCTGGCCCAGGGTGAGATAGCCGAGGCCGACGTCGACGAGGCGCGTGAGGATCCTGTGGGCCGCCGGGATGCGGGCCTCGCCGGCCGCGAAGAACCGCTCCGCCTCGGCCACCGGCATCGCGAGCACCTCGCTGATGTCCCGGCCGCCGAGCCGGTACTCCAGTACCGCTGCCTGGAAGCGCTTGCCCTCGCAGTCCTCGCAGGTGGACGCGACACCGGCCATCATCGCGAGGTCGGTGTAGACGACGCCGGCGCCGTTGCAGGTCGGGCAGGCGCCCTCGGAGTTGGCGCTGAACAGCGCCGGCTTCACGCCGTTGGCCTTGGCGAACGCCTTGCGGACGGGGTCGAGCAGACCGGTGTAGGTGGCCGGGTTGCTGCGCCGCGAGCCCTTGATCGCGCTCTGGTCGACCGCCACCACACCGTCACGTCCGGAGACCGAACCGTGGATCAGCGAACTCTTGCCCGAACCGGCCACGCCGGTGACGACGCACAGCACCCCGAGCGGGATGTCCACGTCGACGTCCCGCAGGTTGTGGGTGCCGGCGCCCCGCACCTCCAGCGTCCCGGACGGCTCGCGGACCGACGGCTTGAGCGTCGCCCGGTCGTCGAGGTGCCGCCCGGTGACGGTCCCGCTCGCCCGCAGCCCGTCGACGGTGCCCTCGAAGCAGACCGCGCCGCCGCCCGTGCCGGCGCCGGGGCCGAGATCGACCACGTGGTCGGCGATCTCGATCGTCTCCGGCTTGTGCTCCACCACAAGCACGGTGTTGCCCTTGTCGCGCAGCCGCAGCAGCAGGTTGTTCATCCGCTGGATGTCGTGGGGGTGCAGGCCGATCGTGGGCTCGTCGAACACGTAGGTGACGTCGGTGAGCGAGGAGCCGAGATGCCGGATCATCTTCACGCGCTGCGCCTCGCCGCCCGACAGCGTGCCCGACGGCCGGTCCAGCGACAGATAGCCCAGCCCGATCTCCACGAACGAGTCGAGTGTCTGCCCGAGCGCGGTCAGCAGCGGCGCCACGGAAGGCTCCTCGAGGCCCCGGACCCAGGCGGCCAGGTCGGTGATCTGCATCGCGCACGCGTCGGCGATGCTGACCTCCCCGATCCGCGAGGAGCGGGCCGCCTCGCTCAGCCGGGTACCGCCGCACCCGGGGCAGGCGGTGAAGGTGACGGCCCGGTCGACGAACGCCCGGACGTGCGGCTGCATCGCCTCCCGGTCCTTCGACAGGAAGGACTTGCGGATCTTCGGGATCAGCCCCTCGTAGGTGAGGTTGACGCCCTCTACCTTCACCTTCGTCGGCTCGCGGTGGAGGAAGTCCCGCATCTCCTGCTCAGTGAACTCGCGGATCGGCTTGTCCGGGTCGAGGAAGCCCGACTCGGCGTAGGTCCGCACCGTCCACCAGCTGTCCGACTTCCAGCCGGGAATGGTGAACGCGCCCTCGGCGATCGACTTGGAGTCGTCGTAGAGCTGGGTGAGGTCGATGTCGGAGACCGTGCCGCGTCCCTCGCACTCGGGGCACATGCCGCCGGTGCGGGTGAAGGTCGCCTTCACGGCCTTGCGGTCGCCGCGCTCCACGGTGATCGCGCCGGCGGCCCGGACGGACGGCACGTTGAAGGCATAGGCGCTGGGCGGGCCGACGTGCGGGCTCCCGAGTCGGCTGAAGAGGATCCGCAGCATCGCGTTCGCGTCGGTGGCGGTACCGACCGTCGAGCGGGGGTCGGCGCCCAGCCGCTGCTGGTCGACGGTGATCGCGGTCGTCAGGCCGTCCAGCACGTCCACCTCGGGGCGGGCCGGCGTCGGCATGAAGCCCTGCGCAAAGGCGCTGTAGGTCTCGTTGATCATGCGCTGCGACTCGGCGGCGATCGTGTCGAACACCAGGGAGCTCTTGCCCGACCCCGACACCCCGGTGAACACCGTCAGCCGGCGCTTGGGCAGCTCGACACTGACGTCCTTGAGGTTGTTCTCCCGGGCGCCGTGCACCCGGATCAGGCCGTGGCTGTCCGCGACGTGCGGCGCGGGGCCGGGCTCCGGCGCGTCCGTCTTCGAGGCCGTACTCATCGCTGTGTCTCCCTCTGGCGGCCGGAGCCGCCCCTCCTCGCCGGGCCGTCACCGTCACGCGGCGGCGGTCGGCCCGCCATGACGCCTACCGACCTCACGCTAGCCAGGCCACGTCCACCCCGCTTCTTGATTCCTGACCCGCTTCCCCGGCGGCGGTCACCGCCCTCCCGAGGAGGAGGGCGACCGGCCGCCGACCACCTGCCTGCGCTCCCGCGCCCGCCATGCTGAGTCCGAGAGCAAGCCGAACAGGCGCGCGACGACAAACGAGGAGCGACCACGATGATCGTCTGGGTGAACGGCGCATTCGGGAGTGGGAAGACCACGCTGGTCGATGAGCTGCGGCCGCGATGGCCCGACGCGCTGGTCTACGACCCGGAGATGGTCGGCTTCGTCCTGCGGAGGATCGTGGACGTCCCGACGGGCGACTTCCAGGACCTCCGGCTGTGGCGGCGCCAGGTGGCAGCGCTGGCGGTCGGGTTGGTGGAGGAGTACCGCCGCCCGGTCCTCGTCCCCATGACGCTGGTCGATCCGGCCTACGTCGACGAGGTCTTCGGCGCGCTGAGAACGGCCGACGTCAAGGTCCACCACTTCTTCCTCACGGTCCCCCGAGCCGCACTGGAGAAGCGCATCGACGGGCGGACCTTCTTCCCCGACGACCCCGAACGGGAGGCACAGGTCCGGCGCTGGGCCAAGGACCGGATCGAACGGTGCACGGCCGCGGCCGACACCCTCCCCGCCGACACCGTCTTCCTGGACGGCGAACTCACCCCGTCCGAACTCGCCGACCACGTAATCGCGTCGGTCTCCCGAGCGGACAGCTGAGGCCGCCTCAGCGACTGTCCCCCCGCGGCGGTTCCCACACCGAGCAGTCATGCGCGAAGAGCACCCGCCGCGGGGCGAAGTCGGCGAGCCGGTCGAGCCAGGGCTGGTAGGGAGGTAGCGGCTGCTCGACGCCTGCGTGTGTGGCGTGGCGGGCGAGTTGCTCGGACGCGTAGTGGGAGGCGAGGTCGTAGGCCTGGCCGGCGAGCACTGTCGAGCCGGCCCCTTGGCGGATGACCAGTGACTGGTGTCCCGGGGTGTGCCCGGGCGTCGGAAGGATGCGGACTCCGGGCCAGATCTCGGCTTCGCCGGCGATCTCCTCGTACATCGCGCCGGGGAAGTCGACCAGTTCGTCGATCGTGTAGCCCCCTCGGCGGGCGGTGGCCAGTTCGACGTCCTGGACCAGGATGGGAACGCCTGCCAGAAGCGGGTTCCCGCCACAGTGGTCGAAGTGGAGATGGCAGTTGACGACCATGGTGATGTCGTCGGGGGTGACGCCGGCCGATGAGAGGGCTTCCCGCAACGGGCGGCGCCGGGGTCGGTAGCGGGCTTCGGTCTCGGGGTCCGCGTCGCCGACGCCGGTGTCGAAGAGGATCAGTCCCTTGTCGTGGCGCACCAGGTAGGCGAGGACGGGTTCGACTCGCGGTTGCGGGCCGCCCGCCTCCGAGGCCGGTCGGACGAAGTACCCGAGATCGAGTCGGCGCACCGACGTGTTCCCCACCATCCGGCCATGCTGACAGATGACGGTGACGCCCGGCCGTGTTGGCGGGACGTCACGTCGCGAAGGACCCGCGGAGAGGAGGAACACTTTTGCAAGCGGTTGCTTGCAAAAGTTAGCGGGGTGGGGGATGGTGGGGGCATGGCCTCGTTGCACCCCAGTGAGATCGGGGAGTTCCTGCGTGAGCAGCGCCGTAACGCGCAGCTCTCGTTGCGGCAGCTCGCGGACGCCGCCGGGGTGTCGAACCCGTATCTGAGTCAGATCGAGCGCGGGCTGCGCAAGCCCAGCGCGGAGATCCTCCAGCAGTTGGCGAAGGCGCTGCGGATCTCGGCCGAGACGCTGTACGTCCGGGCCGGGATGCTGGAGGAGCGGGAGCGCGACGAGGTGGAGGTGACGGCGGCGATCCTGGCGGATCCGTCGATCACCGAGCACCAGAAGCAGGCGCTGCTTCAGATCTACGCGTCGTTCCGAGCCCAGAACGACGCGGACGGCAGGAACGTGAAAGGGCCGGAAGGCCGTACGGCGGGCGCCGAAGGCGGCGTCGGCACCAAGGACACCGCGACATAGCCGCCCGGGAAGGACGACTCATGCCGAGCACAGACGAGATCCGTAAGACCATCACCGACCCGACGCCGCTCTACTTCGCGGCCGGGGTGATCGAGAAGGTCCGCACGGAGGCCCCGGAGCGGATCGCGAAGATCCGCTCGACGGACCCGAAGATCATGCAGGAGCGCGTGCAGGGCGCGCTGGCCACGCTCGACGCGGACCTGAAGAAGCTGCGTGAGCAGGCCCAGCACCTGGCGCTCCAGGGCATCGGCTACGCCGCCGAGGCGGCCGTGAAGGCGAAGGAGGGCTACGACTCCCTCGCCGAGCAGGGCAAGGTGGCCGTGGAGGGCTGGCGCGCCAAGGGTGGCGAGGCCGACCCGACGTACGAGGCGACCATCGAGCGTGAGCCCGTCAAGGTGACCGAGCCGACCGCCGGTGGTGAGGGCGGCGCGAAGGCCGGGGGCAAGGCCGAGGCCAAGGCGGAGACCAAGGCCGAGGCCAAGGGGGACGACAAGGCGGAGGCCGGTAGCGGCAGCGCGCGGAAGCCTGCGGCGAGGAAGACGACCCCGCGTCGGTCGACGGCGAAGTCCGAGGACTGATCACCGGCGGTAGCGGCATCCGTACGGCGGCCGGGCACGGTGTGACGTGTCCGGCCGGCCGTGCGGGTAGCGTTGAGGTGAGGAACGGCGAATCTTCTAGAGCTAGGTGGTGGCCGGCGTGCTGTTGGAGGGCTTCAACACTCTGAGGGGATTCCTGTTCCTCGGTCTGCTGATCTTTGCCATCTTCTGCTTTGTGGACGCGGCGCTGCGCCGCCCGGACGCCTACGTCGCGGCGGACAAGAAGACGAAGCAGTTCTGGTTGATCATCCTGGGTGTGATCGTCGCGGTGAACCTCATCCTGCCGGGCTTCATGCTGCTCATGATCGCGGGTGTGATCGCGAACATCGTGTACATGGTGGACGTGCGGCCCGCGCTGATCCGGGTCAGCGGCGGCGGAAGCGGCGGCCGGTACCGGGGCAGCAGCAGCGACGGGCCGTACGGGCCGTACAACGGCGGGCGCTGAGCCGGAAGCGGGCGACGGGTCAGCGGCTGAGGAGCAGCATCGCGACGTCGTCCGTCAGTTCGCCGTCGTTGAGGCGGCGTACCTCGTGCAGCAGGTCGTCGACGAAGGGCTGGCCGCCCGTGGGGTGGGCGTGCAGCGAGTCGGTGACGAGGTGGAGCATGCCCTCCTGGCCGAGGCGTTCCCGGCCGTCGCCGGTCCGGCCTTCGATGAGCCCGTCGGTGTACATCAGCAGGTGCCAGTGCCGGCCCAGGTGGATGTGCGCGGCGGGCCATTCGGCTGTCGGCAGCAGGCCGAGTGCCGGTCCGGCGGCGTGTTCGGGTAGCAGGCGCGGCTCGGGGTCGGCGAGTACGGGGGCCGGGTGGCCGGCCAGCCACAGGGTGGCGGCGTCCTCCGCCGGCGCGATGTCGATCATGCAGAGGGTGGCGAAGACCTCGTCGCCGGAGCGTTCGTGTTCGAGCACCTGCTGGAGGGTGCCGAGCAGCGGGGCGCCGCTGAGACCGGCGAGGATGAGGGCGCGCCAGGCGATGCGCAGTTCGACGCCGAGTGCGGCCTCGTCGGGGCCGTGGCCGGAGACGTCGCCGATCATCGCGTGCACGGTGCCGTCGTCGGTGCGGACGGTGTCGTAGAAGTCGCCGCCGAGCAGTGCCCGGGAGCGGCCGGGGCGGTAGCGGCGGGCGAGGGCGAGCCCGCTGCCGTCCAGGAGCGGGGTGGGGAGGAGTCCGCGTTCGAGTCGGGCGTTCTCCTGTGCGCGCAGCCGGGACTCGGCGAGCTGCCGGCGGGCGAGGTCGGAGCGTTTGCGTTCCTCGGCGTAGCGGATGGCCCGGCTGAGCAGGGCGGCGTCGAGGTCCTTCCGGGGGAGCTGGTCCTGGGCGCCGAGGCGGACGGCCTCGGCGGCCTTCTCGGGGTCGTCCTCGTCGGTGAGCACGAGCACCGCCTGGCGGGGCGCCATGGCGACGACCTCCCGCAGCACGTCGAGGTCGCCTTCGGCGAGGTCGAGGAGGACGCAGCCGACGTCGTCGGTGAGGAGTCGGGCCGCTTCGGTGAGGTTGCGGGCGGTGCGGACGCGGAGCCTGCCGGCCGCGTCGAGCAGGGCGGGCAGGGAGGCGGCGCCGGCGGACGGGTCGTCGGCGATCACCAGGAGGGTGCGTGCCTGGCGGGGGAAGGTGCCGGGAGTACCGGGGCCGCTGGGCGTGACGGGGGCACCGTGCGGCGCGGTGGCCTGGGCCACCGGCGACGGTGTCGCCCGTTCTGTCTGCTCGCCCACCGGTCGGGGCATCGGCTGTCCTCTTCCCTCCCCCCGGAGGCGTCGACGCCCGGTGTCGGACGTCGCGAGCGACCCTACCGGGCGGCCGGGCGGCAGCGGAACGCCTGCGGCCGCCGAGTGCGGCACGCAACAACGGCATATGCCCACGGAGTTAAACGGATCACACCGCGCGCCCGCCCGGGTGAGGACTCGACGGAGGGCGTGCCCGTGGGGCGCCTACGCGTCGGGGCGGACGACGCCCCTGATCGGGAGGGCGCCCACACCCTCCACCCGGACCTGCCGGCCGGTGCGTGGGGAGTGCACCATCGTGCCGTCCCCGACGTACATGCCGACATGGCTGGCGTCGGTCTTGTAGATGATGAGGTCACCGGGGCGCATGTCCTTGATCGGCACGCGCTTCAGCCCCTGCCACTGCTGCTGCGAGGTGCGCGGGATGCGCACGCCGGCGGCCTCCCAGGCCCGCAGCGTGAGGCCCGAGCAGTCGAAGGTGCGGGGGCCGGTGGCGCCCCACTCGTAGTCGCGGCCGATCTGGTCGAGGGCGAAGGCGAGGGCGGCGCGGCCCTTGGCGGAGGCGGTTCCGTTGATCTCCTCGAGCACGCCGCTGCGCAGCCAGTCCAGCTGCCGGCGGTAGGACGCCTGGTCCTCGAGTTCGGCGAGGCGCGCGCGGTCGTCGGAGGCCAGCTCGGACTCCAGTTTCTCGGCCGCCTTGAGCTTCTCCTCGATCTTCTTCTTGGCCTTGGCCCTGGCCTTGCGGTCGGCTTCGAGCTGTTCCCACTGCCGGCCGGCCTTCTTGGCGTAGCTGCGGAGGGTCTCCTGGGTCTCGGCGAGGTCGTTGATCACGCCACGGGTGGCGCGCTGGCCCTGGCGGAGGAGGCCGAGGGAGTGGAGGAAGCGTTCGGGGTCGCGTTCCACGGCGAGGCGCTGGTTCACCGGCAGGCCGAGGCCGCGGTACTGGGCGCGGGCCATGGCGCCGGCCTGGTCGTTGAGCTTGTCGAGCCGGACGCGGTTGTTGTCGATCCTGCGGGCCAGGTCGGCGATGCGGCGTTCCTGGCGGCGGACCTTCTGCTGGGCGGCGTTGTAGGCGTCGGTGGCGGAGCCGGCCTGGTCGTGCAGTTCGGCGATGCGGCGGCGGACCTTCTCCAGCCGGGCGGTGCGGGCGGCGTCGGCGGCGCTGTCGGCGTTCCCCCGGCCGTCCCTCCGACCGTCCGCGCGGCCGTCGCCCGGCTCGGTGGCGGGCGGCGGTTCCGGCGCGGCCCACGCCTGTCCCCCGACGGGCAGCAGCAGTGCGGCGAGCGCACCGGCCAGTACGGCGCCCTTGCGTATCACGTGGTCCGTCCCCTCCCCCTTGTTCCCCGGCTTGTTCCCCTGCGGCGCAGGCGCCTGTCCGGCGGCCCCCGTCGGTGGCCACCGGCCGGGTCCGTCCCCCGCGCGGATGGTGCCACGTCACGGGAGAATTCAACAGGGTGACGGCGGCCGTCCGCCGGGCAGGCCCGGAGAAACCCGACGAAGAGCCCTCCACAAAACGACCAGAAGCCCAGGAACCCGCCTGAAGGCCCGGCCGGACACGTCCGGCTCCCACGACTCCCGACGACGCCGAGCCGACCGAATCCTTCACCGAGCGACCGTCCGACCACCGCCGGTAGCCGACCGACGGGTCACGTCACGAAGCCATAACCACGGCAACTGCACCGACCGCCGAGGTTCACCTCGCGTTCACTCTCGACCGTCGGGCGCTTCACCTGATCTGCCTAATTTCAGCCGTACGGAGTGCGAGTCTGCCGGGCCGAACCGGGGCAAGCGCCGTACTGCTGATCGAGGCAGGACAACCCGAGCAACAAACCCAGCCACTGCTTTCCGCCGCCCCACCGGCGGGCTCAGGAAGGAACTGAACCAAAGTGAAGCTTCAGCGCACGAACCGGCTTCGCGCCCTGTCTGTCGGCGCTATCGCGGTCACCGGTGCCCTGGTCCTGACCGCCTGCGGATCCGACGACAACACGGGCCGGGGAGGCAATGGCGACGGCGGCACGGCCGCCGCCAGCGACATCGACTGCGAGGGCAAGGGCAACCTGCTCGCCTCCGGCTCGAGCGCGCAGAAGAACGCCATCGACGCGTGGGTGAACGCGTACCAGGCGGCCTGCAAGGAAACGAAGATCAACTACAACCCGACCGGTTCGGGTGCGGGCATCCAGGAGTTCCTCCAGGGCAAGACCGCGTTCGCCGGCTCCGACTCGGCCCTCAAGGAGGACGAGGTCAAGGAGTCGCAGAAGGTCTGCAAGGACGGCGGCAAGGCGGTCAACCTGCCGATGCTCGGCGGCCCGGTCGCGATCGGCTACAACCTCTCCGGCGTGGACGACCTGGTCCTGGACGCCCCGACGCTGGCGAAGATCTTCGACTCCAAGATCACCCGCTGGGACGACGAGGCCATCAAGAAGCTGAACCCGGACGCCAAGCTCCCGGGCACCAAGATCCAGGCCTTCCACCGCTCCGACGAGTCCGGCACCACGGACAACTTCACCACCTACCTGGCCACCGCCGCCCCGAACGACTACAAGTACGAGCCGGCCAAGGCCTGGGCCGCCAAGGGCGGCCAGTCGGCGAACGGCTCGGCGGGCGTCGCCTCGAACGTGAAGCAGAACGACGGCGCCATCGGCTACTTCGAGCTGTCCTACGCGACGGGCAACAGCATCCCGACCGTGAAGCTGGACACCGGCGCCGGTGAGCCGGTCGAGGCCACCGTGGAGAACTCCTCCACCGGCATCGCCTCCGGCAAGATCGTCGGCAAGGACGGCGACCTGGCCATGGAGCTGGACTACGCCACCAAGGAGGAGGGTGCCTACCCGATCATCCTGGTGACCTACGAGATCGTCTGCGACAAGGGCAACAAGTCCGAGACGGTCGAGGCGCTGAAGTCCTTCCTCAACTACACCGCCAGCGAGGACGGCCAGAAGAAGCTGGCCGAGATCGACTACGCGCCGCTGCCGGACGAGATCCTCACCAAGGTTCGTGAGCAGGTCGAGGCCCTCTCCTGAGGCCTGACCCCTCCGGGC
>NZ_WMLF01000149.1 GCF_014156695.1 Streptomyces durbertensis
GCTTGTGGATTACGAACTGGGCGCCGTCCGGCTGTGAGGCGGGCGCGGCGCCCGTGCGCGGCCCCTGGTCAGCTGGTGCGGACGATTTCGCGGCCGAGGGGCATCAGCGAGACGGGGATCATCTTGAAGTTGGCGATGCCCAGCGGGATGCCGATGATCGTCAGGCACAGCGCGACGCCGGTCAGGATGTGGCCGAGCGCCAGCCACCAGCCGGCCAGCAGCAGCCAGAGCACGTTGCCGAGGCAGGAGGGGGCGCCCGCGTCGCGGCGTTCGACGGCGTCGTAGCCGAAGGGCCAGAGCGCGTAGGTGCCGATGCGGAAGGCCGCTATGCCGAACGGGATGCCGATGATCGTGACGCACAGGAGCACGCCGGCGAGCAGGTAGGCGAGGAACAGCCAGAAGCCGCTGAGGACCAGCCAGATGATGTTCAGGATCGTCTTCACGGCTGCCAGCCTGCCATGCGTTCCAGTCGCGCGACGCGTTCGGCGACGGGCGGGTGGGTGGAGAAGAGGCGTGAGGCGCCGCCCGAGCTGCCGAAGGGGTTGGCGATCATCATGTGGCTGGCGGTCTTGAGCCGGGGCTCGGGGGGCAGCGGGAGCCGGCTGGTGCCGGCGTCGATCTTGCGCAGGGCGGAGGCGAGGGCGAGCGGGTCGCCGGTGAGGCGGGCGGCCGCGGCGTCGGCCTCGTACTCCCTGGACCGGCTCACGGCGAGCTGGATGAGGGAGGCGGCGAGCGGTCCGAGGAGGAGGACGAGCAGCATGCCGACCAGGCCGGGGCCCTCCTCGTCCTCGGAGCGTCCGAGGGGGATGAGCCAGGCGAAGTTGACCAGCAGCATCAGGGTGGTGGCGAGCGCGCCGGCGACGGAGGAGACGAGGATGTCGCGGTTGTGGACGTGGCTCAGCTCGTGGGCGAGGACGCCGCGCAGTTCGCGGGCGTCGAGCAGGCGGAGGATGCCCTGGGTGCAGCAGACGGCGGCGTTGCGCGGGTCGCGTCCGGTGGCGAACGCGTTGGGCGCGTCGGTCGGGGAGATGTAGAGGCGGGGCATGGGGCGGCGGGCGGCGGTGGAGAGTTCGCGGACGATGCGGTACAGCTCGGGTGCCTCGAATTCGCTGACCGGCCGGGCCCGCATGGCGCGCAGTGCGAGCTTGTCGCTGTTCCAGTAGGCGTAGCCGTTGAAGGCGACGGCCGCGGCGAGCGACAGCAGCAGGCCGGTGCGTCCGAAGAGGCTGCCGACGCCCACGATGAGCGCGGACATGGCGCCCAGGAGCAGGGCTGTCCTCACCCGGTTGCTTCGGCCGTGACAACGGGGACGCAAGGAGGCTTCTGCGCACATGGAGACGACAAGTCGGGCCACGGCGCCCGCGGGCGTCACTGACCGGTCCGCTCCCCGGCCTGGTGAGCACGGGGAGAGCGGCGAGCTGGCCGAACTGGCCGGCACGGCCGGCTTCCCCTGGTACGGCCTGGACGAGGCCTTCGGCGGTCGCCGCTGGCTGATGCAGGTCGGCGCCGGTTCGGACGGCACGGTGGAGCACGGCGCGCTGGGTCACGGCGACCAGCCGTCCCTGCGCAGCGAGTCCGAGCAGATGAGCCGGCGCTTCGCGGTGGTGGTGACGGTCGCCGCCCGCCCGCTGCGTCGCAGCGCCGACGGTACCGGCGTGCTGGAGGCCACCAGCGGTTCGTCGGCGGCCTGGCTGGCCGGCTCGGGGCTGCTGTCCTGCACCTGGCCGGTGCAGATGGAGCGTTCCCTGCGGCAGGACTGGCTGGAGCAGCAGACGGACATCGCCTGGGACCTCGCCGACAACCTCGGCGGCGACGGCTGGAGCACCCTGTCCCTGCCGGTCGACGGAGTGCCGGTGGACTTCCACTACCGGGAGTCCGAGTACGGCTGGGTGCTGGCCGGGTCGGCCGAGAGCTACGTGCACCTGGGCGCCTACGGGCGCGGGATGAGCGCCTACGGCCTCGGCTTCGGCCAGGTGCCCGACCTGGCCGCCTACACGGACTGACCGGCGTACGGACGTCACCACCCGCGCCCGGCGAGGGGCGCGGGTGACGGCCACCGACGCGCGCGCCGCGGCGGGGAGGCCGCGGCGCGGCTCAGAACTTGTTGCGCGGGGTCAGGCCCAGCGACATGCCCTGGAGGCCGCGCTGACGGCCGCCCAGCTTGCCGGCGATCGAGCGGATCGCGGCGCCGGCCGGCGACTCGGGGTCGGTCAGCACGACCGGGCGGCCCTCGTCGCCGCCCTCCCGCAGCCGCACGTCGATCGGGATGCTGCCGAGCACCGGAACCTGGGTGCCGGTCGTCCGGGACAGCCCCTCGGCGACCCGCTCGCCGCCGCCGGTGCCGAAGACGTCGACCATCTCGTCGCAGTGCGGGCAGGGCAGGCCCGACATGTTCTCGACCACGCCGACGATCTTCTGGTGCGTCTGCACGGCGATGGAGCCGGCGCGTTCGGCGACCTCGGCCGCCGCCTGCTGCGGGGTGGTGACGACCAGGATCTCGGCGTTGGGGATCAGCTGGGCGACGGAGATCGCGATGTCACCGGTGCCCGGCGGCAGGTCGAGCAGCAGCACGTCCAGGTCGCCCCAGTACACGTCCGCGAGGAACTGCTGCAGCGCGCGGTGCAGCATCGGCCCGCGCCACACGACGGGGGCGTTGCCCGGGGTGAACATCCCGATGGAGATGACCTTCACGCCGTTGGCCGACGGCGGCATGATCATGTCCTCGACCTGGGTGGGGCGGCCCTCGGCGCCCAGCATCCGGGGCACGGAGTGGCCGTAGATGTCGGCGTCCACGACGCCGACCTTCAGCCCGTCGGCGGCCATCGCCGCGGCGAGGTTGACCGTCACCGACGACTTGCCGACGCCGCCCTTGCCGGAGGCCACGCAGTACACCCGGGTCAGCGAGTTCGGCTGGGCGAACGGCACCTCGCGCTCGGTCTTGCCGCCGCGCAGCGTGTTGGCCAGCTCGCGGCGCTGCTCGTCGCTCATGACGTCCAACTCGACGCTGACGCCCGTGACCCCGGCCACACCGCGCACCGCGTCGGTCACCCGCGAGGTGATCGTCTCCCGCATCGGGCAACCGGAGACCGTGAGGTAAACCACGACAGCGACGGAGCCGTCCTCCGCGATATCAACCGATTTGACCATGCCGAGCTCGGTGATCGGACGATTGATCTCCGGGTCGTTCACCGTCCCGAGAGCGGTGAGAACCGCGTCCTCGGTGGGCGCGGATCCGTACGTGTCGGTAGCCATACGTCGATGGTACGGCTCCGGCCGGGACTGCGAGGAGGCGCCCGGGACGCAAAACGGTAGGGTGCGGTTGCTCCGGCCCGCTCGCGGTCAGTGAACGCGGCGGTCCGGTTCCGACGCGACCCTACGGAGGACGAGCCGAAGTGACAGCCAGCGCCCGTCGACGGACCCCGCACCGGACAGCACCTCCGCGGCGGGCCGGCACGGCGTTCCGCGCGGCGCTGCTCGGCCTGCTGGTGCTGGCGGGCACGGTCACGGGCTGCGGCGCCCCCGAGGTGGACCCGGACGAGGGCACCAACGGTGTCGGCAAGCTCTCCGCGAAGGCCATCGAGCAACGGGCCCGCAAGGCCGCCGAGTCCGCGCAGGCGGTCCGGCTCTCCGGCAGTGTCGCCGGCCAGGACCGCACCTACCGCCTCGACATGCGGCTCAAGACGGACGGCGGCGTCGGCGAGGTCTCCACCAAGGGCGGGCCCCGCTTCGAACTGCTGCGCGTGGCGGAGGAGCTGTTCCTGAAGGCGGACGCCGACTTCTGGGTCCACCAGGACAAGGACGGCGAACCGACCGCCTCCGACAAGGAGGCGGCACGCAAGCTGGAGGGCAAGTACGTCCGGGTGCCGCCGGACGACCCCTCCTACCAGCAGCTCAGCGGCTTCACCGACATGAAGGTGCTGCTGGACGGCCTGCTGTCGCTCGACGGCCCGCGGGAGACGGGCGAGCGCCGCGAGGTGGGCGGCGTGCGCACCATCCAGGTGCTGGCCGGCGGAGGCGGCGGCGGGAAGCTGGACGTCTCCCTCGTCGGCACGCCGTACCCGCTGCGGCTCGAACGCGGCGGCGACGCGGGCGTGGTGGAGATGGCCGAGTGGAACAGGGCGTTCGCGCTACGGGTCCCCAAGAAGGAGCAGATCGTCGACCACGGCGCCCAGACCGCACCGGGCCAGGGCTGACACCGGGGCGACGCCACCGGGGCTGACGCGCCGGGCTCAGCGACCGCCGCGGCGGCGGGCGGCGGCGCGGAGCAGCCGGGGCAGGGCCTCGGGCTGGGCCCGCCGGGTGGTCGCCGGCGTCGGCAGCGGCGCCGCGTCCGTCGGCTCCTGCGGCATGGCGCCGGGCTCCTGCGCGGGCGCGCCCGCCGGTTCCAGCCGCAGCACCCGGCACTCGGCGGCCCACCGCTCGGTGAGCGTCGCGGTGTCCGGGGCGTTGAGCCGCTTGCCCTTCAGCTCCTCGGCCGCCGCCGTCCACGCCTCGCCGCCCGGTGCCAGCTCGACCACCCTGGCCGGCCAGACGACCAGCCGGCCGCCCTTGTCCTTGCTGCGCGCGGTGACCGTCGCGGTGCCGCCGTCGACCAGTTCGAGGCCGTCGACGGGCTGCTCGCCGGGGCCGGTGACCAGGCAGACCGCGCCGTCGTGCCAGGCATGCCACAGGGCGCGCGCCGGGCCGCTGGCGCCCCGCACCCACACCAGCGCGGACTTCTTGGCCGACTCCTCGATCAGGGCCTGGGAGAGCAGCTGCTGCGCGGCGGTCTCGGTCATGCGCCGACCCTACCGCGCAGGCCCGCGACGGCCCGGCCCAGCCCGCGGGGCGGACGGCTACCGGTGCGTAGACTCGCCGCATGAGCCGCGTACTCGAACTGGTGGAGGCCCACCTGACCGCCGAGCTCGGCGAGCCGGACGCCCGGGCGGCGGTGACCTTCCTCGGCGCCGACCGGATCGAGGTGCTGCGCTTCACCGCCGACACCCCGCAGGGGCCGGTCGTGCGCTACGGGACGCTCGGCATGTCCGGCGCACCGATGACCGACCCCACCGCGCCGGTCGCCGACCCCGAACGCGGGCCGCGCGCCGAGCTGCTGCTGGCCGTCCGTCCGCTCGCCCGGTCAGGTGGCCCCGTCCCGGAGGTGGACAGGGTGCTGCGGCCGCTGGCCGTGCTGGCGGCCTCACCGCAGGTGGAGGGCGTCGTGGTGGCGCCCGGCGCGTCGCTCGACGTCGGGGAACCGCTGTGGCCCGGGGCGCCGTTCACCTCCGTCCTGGTGGCCGAGCCGGGCGGCGTGGTGCCCGACCTGGAGCTGCCCGAGCCCAAGGACCCGGTGCGCTTCCTGCCGTTGCTGCCGATGACGCCCAACGAGGCGGCGTGGAAGCGGGTGCACGGCGCGCAGGCCCTGGAACAGCGCTGGCTCGACCACGGCACCGACCTACGCGACCCGGGACGCGGGACGGTACCCCTGACCGGGTGATCGTCCTTGACGAAGTCGCCGTCTGGTAGGACCGTAAGTCGACATGAGGGGCGAACCCAGTTGCCCGAAGTGCGGTAGCCGGGTCAGGGCGCCCGGCCTCTTCTCCGACTCCTGGCAGTGCGACGTGCACGGCCCGGTCTACCCGCTCCAGCCTGTCGTGCCGCCCAGCGTCGAGGCGCTGGGCGTGGTGGTGAACCGCGCGCGGGTGCCGGTGTGGATGCCGTGGCCGCTCCCGGTCAACTGGCTGTTCAGCGGGATCGCGTCGGCCGGGGACGACCGCAGCGGCGGCCGCGCCACGGCGGTGGCCTGCTCGGGGCCCGGTCCGCTCAGCGGCCCGGGCGAGATGGTGCTGATCGCCGAGGAGCTGGGCGTCGGGCTCGGCGCCCGGTTCGCCGGCATCCCCGGCCCCGACCCGGGACCGCACCTGTCGCTGGGCAAGCCGCCGCAGACGAAGGTGTACGCGGCCGGCCGCCCCACGCCGCTGTGGCAGCTGGACGGCGTGCCCGAGGACCGTGCGGTGTTCGCCGGCGAGGCGCGCGGGCTGTGGCTGTGGGCGGTCGTGTGGCCCATGGAGTCCGGTCTGCTGCTCTACGACGAGTTGATACTGACCGACCTGCGCGAGGCCGGCGCCGAGGTGGAACTGCTGCCCTGCGGCGCGCTCTCCCCCCGCCTGCTGGACCACGGCGCCTCCGACCCGCCGGGCGGGCCCTGACGACCCCGTGGCCGGCGGTTAGACTGCTCGCGTCCCCGTCACCGAGCCCGGAGCCCGCCGTGCGCATCGACCTGCACACCCACTCCACGGCCTCCGACGGCACGGACACCCCCGCGGAGCTGGTGGCCAAGGCGGCCGCCGCGGGTCTCGACGTCGTCGCGCTCACCGACCACGACACCGTCGCCGGGCACGACGAGGCGATCGCCGCGCTGCCGACCGGTCTGACGCTGGTCACCGGCACCGAGTTCTCCTGCCGGCTCGACGGCGTCGGCCTGCACATGCTCGGCTACCTCTTCGACCCGAAGGAGCCGGAACTCGCCCGCGAGCGGGAGCTGGTCAGGGACGACCGGGTGCCGCGCGCCCACGCGATGGTCGGCCGGCTGCGGGAGCTCGGCGTGCCGATCACCTGGGAGCGGGTGCTGGACATCGCCGCCGACGGTTCCCTCGGCCGCCCGCACATCGCCACGGCGATGGTGGAGGCCGGCGTGATCGACGACGTCTCCGAGGCGTTCACCGCCGAGTGGATCGCCGACGACGGCCGGGCGTACGTGGACAAGCACGAGCTGGACCCGTTCACCGCCGTCCGGCTGATCAAGAACGCCGGCGGCGTCGCGGTCTTCGCCCACCCGAGGGCGGTCAAACGCGGCCAGGTCGTGCCCGAGAGCGTGATCGCCGACCTCGCCGCCGCCGGACTGGACGGCATCGAGGCCGACCACATGGACCACGACGCGACCACCCGCGCCCGGCTGCACGGCCTCGCCCACGACCTCGGTCTGCTCGCCACCGGCTCCAGCGACTACCACGGCGACCGCAAGACCTGCCGGCTCGGCGACTTCACCACCGCGCCGGACGTCTACGCGGAGATCGCGGCACGCGGCTCAGGCGCCTCCCCCGTGACCCGCTGACCTCCGGCCCTTCAGCCGACAGCGCCGGCCTCCCGGCCGCGCACCACCCAGAGGCGGGGGAGTCCCCCCGCCGGCACCACCCACACACGCAAGGCACCACCGTGTTCGACGCCGCCGTCTTCGGCTCCCTCTTCCTGACCCTCTTCGTGATCATGGACCCGCCGGGCATCACCCCGATCTTCCTGGCCCTCACCTCCGGCCGGCCGGTGAAGGTCCAGCGCCGGATGGCCTGGCAGGCCGCGCTGGTCGCCGGCGGCGTCATCACCCTGTTCGGCCTCTGCGGCAAGCAGATCCTCGACTACCTGCACGTCTCCATGCCGGCGCTGATGGTCGCCGGCGGTCTGCTGCTCCTGCTCGTCGCCCTCGACCTGCTGACCGGCAAGACCGACGAGCCGAAGCAGACCAAGGAGGTCAACGTCGCGCTTGTCCCGCTGGGCATGCCGCTGCTGGCCGGCCCCGGCGCGATCGTCGCGGTCATCCTCGCGGTGCAGAAGGCCGACGGCGCGGCCGGGCAGGTGTCGGTGTGGGCGGCCATCGCCGCGATCCACGTCGTGCTCTGGCTGACGATGCGCTTCTCGCTGGCGATCGTCCGGGTGATCAAGGAGGGCGGCGTGGTGCTGGTGACGCGGCTGTCGGGCATGCTGCTGTCGGCGATCGCCGTCCAGCAGATCGCCAACGGCGTCACCCACTTCATCCAGGGCGGCTGACCCCCGCACCGCCGGACCGCCGCCCGGCGCCGGTCAGTGCGCCGTCCAGAAGTCGGCCAGCGCCCGGGCGGTGGTGGCGGGGCTCTCGACGGCGGGGGAGTGCGCGGCGTCCTGCACGACGGTGTGGCGCGCGTCGAGCCGGTCGGCCATCGCCGCGATGTCCTCCACCGGCCACGCGTAGTCGAGAGCGCCGTGCAGCACGTGCACGGGCAGGTCGACGGCGGCCAGCTCCTCGACCCGGTCCGGCTCGCCGAGCAGCTGCTGCGCGGTGGCCGACAGCTGCGCGGGGGAGGTGTTCATCCAGCGCTCCCGCAGGAAGGCGGAGACCTCCGGAGTGGTCGACACGTCGGCCGCCTCCGGCGGGTCGAGCTCGATCATGGCCTGCCACACGGCGGCCATGTCCATCACCGGCAGCGCGCCCAGCAGCATCTTGAGCCGCTGCTGCTGCGCCGCGGTGACCGCGCCCGGACCGCTGCTCATCAGGGTGAGCGAGCGGAACGGCGACGCGTCGAGCAGCACCGCCGCCCGGCTGACGTGCCCGCCCATCGAGTGGCCGAGCAGGTGCACCGGCCCGCCGAGCGCCGCGGCCAGGGCCAGCACGTCGGCGGCCAGCTCGGACTGGGCGTAGCCGGCCTCGTCGTCGACGGGCCCACCGCTCTCGTGCTGGCCGCGGCCGTCCACGGCGACCACCCGCAGACCGGCCCGCGCGAGCGGGTCGAGCAGGGTGATGAAGTCCTCCTTGCTCCCGGTGAAGCCCGGGACGAGCAAGGCGGTACCGCGGGCGGGTTCGCCGGCGTCGTGCACGGCGAACTCACCGCGGTCGGTGGCGAGGCGGTGGGCGCGGGCGCCCGGGGGCAGTTCCAGCGTCGGCGGCTTGCTCATGCCGTGACGCTACCCGGAATCAGCCCTCGGACTGCGCGGCGGCGCCCCGGGTGCGCCGCCGGCGGCGACGCGGCTTGCGCGGGCCGCCCTCGGCGTCGGCCGTCGCGGTGGCGGTGGCCGCACCGGACTTGCCGGTGTCGACGGCGGTGTCGGTGGTCGCGGTCGTGCCGGCGGACTGGGTGGGCACGGTGGCCGCCTGGCCGACCGGCTGGCCGCTTCGGGTACGCCGGCGGCTGCGGTTGCGGGCCGGGCGCTCGGCACGCTCGGACTCGTCCTTGGCGGTGGCGGCGCCGCGCTTGCGGCCGTTGCCCCGACCGCCGCGTCCGCTCTCGCCCAGGTCCTCCAGCTCCTCGGCGGCGAGACCGGCGCGGGTGCGCTCGGAGCGGGGCAGCACGCCCTTGGTGCCCTCGGGGATGCCCAGCTTCTCGTAGAGGTGCGGGGAGGTGGAGTAGGTCTCCTCCGGATCGTGGAAGTCCAGCCCGAGCGCCTTGTTGATCAGCTGCCAGCGGGGGATGTCGTCCCAGTCGACGAGGGTGACGGCGATGCCGGTGGCACCCGCCCGGCCGGTGCGGCCGACCCGGTGCAGATAGGTTTTCTCATCGTCCGGCGTCTGGTAGTTCAGCACGTGCGTGACGCCTTCGACGTCGATGCCGCGGGCGGCGACGTCGGTGCAGACCAGCACGTCGACCTTGCCGTTGCGGAACGCGCGGAGCGCCTGCTCACGGGCGCCCTGGCCCAGGTCGCCGTGGACGGAGCCGGCGGCGAAGCCGCGCCGGAGGAGCTGCTCGGTCAGGTCGGCGGCGGTGCGCTTGGTCCGGGTGAAGACCATCACCAGGCCCCGGCCCTCCGCCTGGAGGATGCGGGCGACCATCTCCGGCTTGTCCATCGAGTGGGCGCGGAAGACGTGCTGGGTGATGTTCGCCACCGTCTTGCCCTCGTCGTCGGGCGAGGTGGCGCGGATGTGCGTGGGCTGCGACATGTAGCGGCGGGCCAGCGAGATGACCTGGCCGGGCATGGTCGCGGAGAACAGCATCGTCTGGCGCTTCGCGGGCAGCCGCTCGATGATCTTCTCGACGTCCGGAAGGAAGCCGAGGTCGAGCATCTCGTCGGCCTCGTCGAGCACCAGGCCCTTGATCTTCGAGAGGTCGAGCTTGCGCTGGCCGGCGAGGTCGAGCAGCCGGCCCGGGGTGCCGACGACGATGTCGACGCCCTTGTTCAGCGCCTCGACCTGCTGCTCCTGCGGCCGGCCGCCGATGATCGACAGGACGCGCACGTTGCGCGCCTTGCCGGCGGTCAGCAGGTCGTTGGTGACCTGCTGGCACAGCTCGCGGGTGGGGACGACCACAAGCGCCTGCGGGGCGTCGGTCAGCTGCTCGGGCGTCGCCCGGCCGGCCTCGACGTCGGCGGGGACGACCACGGCCTCCAGCAGCGGCAGGCCGAAACCGAGGGTCTTGCCCGTGCCGGTCTTGGCCTGGCCGATGACGTCCTTGCCGGCGAGGGCGACGGGAAGCGTCATCTCCTGGATGGGGAAGGGAGTGGTGATACCGACGGCCTCGAGTGCTTCGGCCGTCTCAGCGAGGATTCCGAGGGAACGGAAAGTCGTCGTGGACAGGATGCTTGCCTCTTCTGTGAGACGCGGGACGAGGCGGCGAGGCGGGTCGTACCGTGCCGGCGTGGGGCTCTTGGTCACCACGCGGCGCAGGACCACTAGCTCTCGCTCAAGCGCTCGTTCCGCGCGAGCGGTCCCTCACATGCGGAGGGCGGTCTGGTCGGAGCCGATCGTGCTACCGACCGGGCATCCGCGTTCATGCGCGTGCCCGCCGACTCCGACGGGCCTATATCACTGTACCTCCAATCCACGCAGCCGCACCGGGACGATTGGCTCACATCACGGTCGGCGGCCCCCGCCGGGCGCCTGACGCGGGGCCGACGCAGCAGGTGAAGCGGGCTATTGTGCCGGGCATGGAGACGCCTGACACCCCCGCCGGGGGAACCCCCGAGCAGCCGGAGCCGGCCCCTACCGGAATCGCCGCGAAGAGCTGGGCCGAGGCCTCGGCCGACCCGCACTACCGGGACGCCGTGGTCGACCTGCTCGGTGCGCTGGCCTACGGCGAGCTGGCCGCCTTCGAACGCCTCGCCGAGGACGCCAAGCTCGCCCCGACCCTCGTCGACAAGGCGAAGCTGGCCGCGATGGCCTCGGCCGAGTTCCAGCACCACGAGAAGCTCGCGCGGCGGCTGGCCGCGATCGACGCCGACCCGACCGAGGCCATGCGGCCGTTTGTGGCCTCGCTCGACGAGTTCCACCGCCTGACGGCCCCCTCGGACTGGCTCGAAGGGCTGATCAAGGCGTACGTCGGCGACTCGATCGCCTCCGACTTCTACCGGGAGGTGGCCTCCCGGCTGGACTCCGACACCCGCGCCCTGGTGCTCGGGGTGCTCGACGACACCGGTCACTCCAGCTTCGCCGTCGACCGGGTGCGGTCCGCCATCGAGGCCGACCCGCGGGTCGGTGGCAGGCTCGCCCTGTGGGCGCGGCGGCTGATGGGTGAGGCGCTGTCGCAGGCCCAGCGGGTCGTCGCGGACCGGGACGCGCTGTCCACGATGCTCGTCGGCGGCGTCGCCGACGGCTTCGACCTCGCCGAGGTCGGCCGGATGTTCTCCCGGATCACCGAGGCGCACACCAAGCGGATGGCGGCCCTGGGCCTCGCCGCCTGAGCTCCGGGGTGGTGGCCCCTCCCCGCTCGAAGGCCGGGGGAGGGTC
>NZ_WMLF01000015.1 GCF_014156695.1 Streptomyces durbertensis
GGGCGGGGGAGGCCTCTCCAGCAAACCCGGAGCGGCTCAGTCTGAACACGGATACGCAGGTAGGGACTCGATAGGGTGCATTGCCCGACGGTCGGTTAGCCCTGGCACTGACCGGCGCGTTCGCAGTGCCCTCGCTACTTCTCCAGTACCGCCCTCCGTAGAGCCGGAGAGGTCGTGATCGATTAGCTCAGATCTTGGCGAAGGCGGCGGAGGTAGGCGTCGATCTGCTCCAAGCCGGGCCAGTCGCTGCCCCGGAGGCGGGAGGTCTCCGATCGGAGTCGGTCGCCTACGTGCGGTGCCTGCGAGAGGCTTTCCGTCGCGGCGTACAAACTCATCAGTCTTGCGAGGGCATCCAAGTAGCGGTTGACGGCGTCCTCGTCGTCGGGCGGCGGGGTGGTCTCGCTGACCCGGTCGAAGGCTTGGATGGCGGCGGTGGCTTCGCCGAGTTCCATGCGGCACTGGGCGGCGTAGTACCAGCACAGCAGTGCTTGCTCGTCGTGGGTGCCGTAGCGGTCGGTGTAGTGGCGGGCGAGCGGCTCGAAGAGCGCGAGGGCCTCGCGGTGGCTTCCGGCCAGGAACTTCACCTGGGCGAGGCTGAACTGCATGCCTTCTTTGAGTTCTGGGTCAGCGGCTCTCGCAATGGCTTCGGCCAGTGCGTCGGCCGCCTGGGTGAACTGGCCATCCTGAGCCAGTCGTGCTGCCCGGTCGGAGACCACGTCCGCTTCTTGCTCAGTCAGTGCAGCCGGGCCTCGCCCTGGCACCTGCGGTGAGTCAGCTGGCCCGAGCGGCGAGGGGACGACCAGCGTGGGGGTGTACGAGGCGGGAACACCGGCGCTGGGTGCCCGGCCACCGAAGGGCCGCTGGAATGGCAGACGGGGGTCGAGGTTGCTGTCGTCGGGCGCGGCGGGGGCGCCGGTCGAGGCGTGGACGAAGGGCAGGAGGGTGTCGTAGACCTCCATCGCGTCCATGCGCTGTTCCGCTTCCTTGGTGAGCATCGCCAGCAGGAGCTTCTCGATGTCGGCAGGCACGTCCGGGCGCAGGGTGCGGATGGGCGGCGGCGGGCTGTGGACGTGGTGCCACATGTGGGAGCGGTCGTTGTCGGGAGTGAAGGGCGGCCTGCCAGTGAGGAGTTCCTGTAGCACGCAGGCGAGGGCGTAGACGTCCGCTGCGGGGCCGACGGCGTTGGCCAGGCTCTGTTCCGGGGACATGTACGGCGGGGTGCCCACGGTCATGCCAACCTGAGTAAGGCGGGGCAGGGTGCCGACTCCGCGCAGTGCGGCGACGCCGAAGTCGAGGACCTTGACCACACCTCCGGGGGTGAGCATCAGGTTGGACGGTTTGATGTCGCGGTGGACGACGTTGTGGTGGTGCACGGTGTCAAGGACGGAGGCGATCTGGGCACCGACGGCCGCTGCCCAGGAGACGGGAACCGTCTCGCTTTCGTAGTCGGTTTCGTCGATGAACGTCTGCAGTTCGCGTCCCTGCAGGAGTTGCATGACGACGAACAGCCGTCCGCTGGCTTCGTCGGTTCCGGTGTCGTGGACGGCCGGCACACCCAGGTGCTCGATGCCGGCGGTGATCTGGACCTCGCGCAGGAACCGGGCGCGGCGGGTCTGCAGGGTCTCCTCGAAGGCCGCGCCCTGCGCCCCGGGCGGGACCGGGCTCTCGGCCAGCATCATCTTGACCGCGACTCGGCGGTCCAGACGCTCGTCGTACGCCTGCCAGACCTCGCCCATGCCGCCTGCGCCGATGGGTGTGTGCAGCCGGTACCGGCCCGCGATCACGCGGGCCGGTCCGCCGTCGTCGAAGCTCGGCGTGTCGCCCTGCACCATGCGAGGTTGTCCCTCTCTGTGGTCGGAGCGTGACCACCCCGTTCGGCTTCTTGCCTGACGTGCTGCAGAACTCAGGCTATGCGGTCGGCGGTTCCGCCCGCCGGCTTCCGGACGACTTGAGCTCGGCGGCGCGCCGCTCGGTGGCCAGGCGCTCGGCTTCACGTCGGACCGGGCGTCGGATGAGCTGGTACGCCTGCTGGGTTGCGACCTGCTTGAACAGGCGGTTGACGTCGGCGTCGTCGAAGTAGCGCACCATCAGGGCGTCGTTGGACGCCGCCTGGTCGATGACGATCCGGTCGAGGTCCTTCTCCAGCTCCCCGCCGAAGACTTCCTGGTCCTGGTGCAGGGCGATGGCTCGGAGGTCGGGGTCCTCGCTGACTGCGACGACGAGCTGGCCGAGCAGGATCTGGTCAGTGGTGGACAGCCCGGTCCCGTACTCGTCGTTGACGGACTGGATCACCTCGGCCAGCGACTTCTCCTCTGCCTCGGCCACCGCTCCGGCCGCCTCGGGTGCAAGGCCAGGCAGTACCTGCGCGCCTGCCGCTTCCAGGCGTAGCTCCGGGGTACCCGTCTGGGCGATGCGCATGTGACTCGGGGCGACCGCCCCTATATCGGCGCCGGCGCTGCGGGCGGGCGCGGGCAGGCGGCGTAGCAGGAAACGACCGTACTGGTAGAGCCGCTCCAGTTCGAGGTTCTCGAATCCGATGACGTGGGAGAGCCAGCCGTACGCCTTGGTGTAGGCCTCGAGGGCGCGGCGGAACTCGGCGGCGGTGTCCGGCTCGGTGGCGTTGAGGGCGTTGAAGCGGTCGAGAGCGGGCTGCAGGTAGCCGTAGAGACGTGCATGAGCCTTCATGATGGCGGTGTCGGTGGCCGCACCGCCCTGGAAGGCAGCGAAGTACGCGGTGACGAAGGCGTCCATCTCGGCCTCGACCAGAAGCTGGTAGGCCATCACCTCGCGTTCCCGGTCGAACAGCAGGTTGGGGTCGGTGGGCTCACTGACCGACGCCTCGTAGTACTGCTGGAACGCCTGCTCGATGTCCTCGGGCCGGTTGGCGAAGTCGAGGATGAATAGGTCCTCGGTGGTCTTGAGCCGGTGGGTGCGGTTGAGCCGGGAAAGGGTCTGCACCGCGGCCAGCTTCACCAGGATCTTGTCGACGTACATGGTGGTCAGCAGCGGCTGGTCGAAGCCGGTCTGGTACTTCTCGGCGACGACGAGGATGCGGTGCTCGGGCTTGGGCACGGAAGGCGGGTTCGGGTCGTCCGCGCGGGTGTAGCCGAATCGTGCGGGCAGTTCGCGTTCGGGGAAGCCGTTGAGCTTGGCTTCGGTGTACTCGATCCCGTCGAGGGTCAGTGCCCCGGAGAACGCGACCAGGGTGCCGCAGTCGGTGAATCCGCGCTGGTCGATGTAGGCCCGCATGGCCTGGTACAGCCGTACGGCGTGGTCGCGGCCGGAGGTGACCACCATCGCCTTGGCCCGGCCGCCGAGGCGTGGGCTGGAGTGCGAGCGGAAGTGGTCGACGATGATCTTCGCGCGGGAGGCCATCGACGCCTCCGACATCAGCGCGGCCCTCACCAGCTTCGAGCGGGCCTTGCGCGGGTCCACCTGCTGCTCCGCCTCCTCGGCAGCAGCCTCCTGGAGCTTGAAGTACGTCGCGTAGGTGATGTAGTTGCCGAGCACGTCGAGGATGAAGCCCTCCTCGATGGCCTGCCGCATCGAGTAGACGTGGAACGGTCCCTTCTCCTGCTCCCCCGAACTGGGGTTGACGTAAGGAGTGCCGAAGAGGTCGATGGTCTTCGCCTTGGGGGTGGCCGTGAACGCGAAGAAGGACAGGTTCGGCTGCCTGCCGCGCGCCAGTGCCGCGGCCGTCAGCGGGTCGCCGTCCTCGTCCACCGCGTCCGAGCCGAGACGTCCCAGCGCCTTCTTCAAGGCCGCCGCGCTCTCCCCACCCTGCGAGGAGTGCGCCTCGTCGATGATCACCGCGTACCGCTGGCCGCCCAGCCCCGCGACCTTGTCCAGGACAAAGGGGAACTTCTGCACCGTAGTGATCACGATCCGGGCCGTCGGCCCGGTCAACGCGTCCGCGAGCTGCTGGGAATTCTCGTCGATCCGCACGACCACACCGGCCTTGTGGTCGAACTGGTAGATGGTGTCCTGGAGCTGCTTGTCCAGTACCCGCCGGTCGGTGATGACGATGACCTTGTCAAAGACCAGCTTGTTCGCCCCCAGACCGGAGGCGAGCGCGGCGGACGCGATCTGCCCAGGGTCGTGGGAAGTGTGCAGGCTGGACAGGTGGTGCGCGAGCCAGGCGATGGTGTTGGACTTGCCCGAGCCGGCGGAATGCTGGATCAGGTAGTTCTCCCCGGCGCCGTGGCGGGCCGCGTGCGCGACGAGCTTGCGCACCGCATCCCACTGATGGAACCGCGGGAAGATCAACGGCTGCGTGTGCGCGCTACCCGGCTTGTGCGACGGTGCACGGCCAGCCTTCGCTGCGGCGTCCTCCACGTGCAGGAACCGCTGCAGCAGCTCCAGCCAGTTGTCCCGGGCCCACACCTCGTCGAAGAGATAGGAGGTGGGGTACTTCCCATCGGTCGACGCCGGGACATTGCCCGCGCCGCCGATCTGGCCAGGGCCACCGGAACCGGTGTTGAAGGGCAGGAAACGGGTGGCGTCGCCCGCCAAGCGGGTCGTCAGAAAGGCCAGCGTCGGATCGACCGCGAAGTGGACCAAGCTGCGCTTGGCGAAGAACAGCTCCTTCGGGTCGCGGTCGCGGCGGTACTGCCGCTTGGCGTCCTCAACAGTCTGGCCAGTCAGCCCGTTCTTCAACTCCACCGACGCGACGGGGAGTCCGTTCAGGAAGAAAGCCATATCGAGGCTGTCAGCCGGGCGCGCAGCGGAGTAGTGGAACTGGCGCACGAAGGTGAGACGGTTGGCGTCGTACTCGGCCAAGGCATCGGCGGCGAGGGTGTGCGCGGGACGGAAGTACGCAAGCTGGATCTTCACATTCCGGTCATTCACGCCCCGACGCAACACGTCCAACAGGCCACGCGAGTCGATCTCCCGTGCCACGCGCTTCGCAAAACGGCCGATCGCCTGCTCCTCGTCCTCGCCGTAAGCAGCCTGAAGCGCCAGCCACGCGTCGTTCTGCGACGCACCGAGGAACGTGGCCAGCTCAGAGGTATCGATACCGAGCGCAGGGTTGTAGGTGTCCGACAGTCCGCGCTGCCAGCCACTGCGCAGCAGCGCTGCTTCCACGGCACCTTCTCGGTGTACACGCGGGCGTCGTTCATCTGAAATCCCCCTCAGAGGTCGCGGTCGTGCGCGGGACGGGCGGTGGTGACGTCGAGCTGGCCGGTGACAGCAGCGGTGATGAGGGCCTGCCGGCGTTCGGCGAGAAGCTCAAGCTGTGCTCGCAGGCGCTGCTTGGCCCGCGCGCTCCCATCGAGCTTTCGCTGAACGGCCTGGACCCTCCGCCGCTGAATTTCGAGACTCGGCAACGGGATCGGGAACCCCAGAACCTTACTACTGTTCGTCGAAGCCAAGTTTGTTGTCTTGACACCCGTGCTCTCGAAATAGCAACGACCGTGCACCGTGCGGGTCATGAGTGACAGGTAGTCGGCATCCAGCCTTAGGCCATCAGGGCGAACGGCGAATACGTGATTCTGATGAAGACATCCCTCCAGTTCGCCACGCCAGACCGTACCCCGACCCAGCTTGTCAAGGTCACCACCTTCGGTCATCAGGACATCGCCCGCCAGCAGCGTGCTCCGCTTAGCAATATTCGCCGGAACGGTAATCTCGCTGATGTTATCCACCTGGATTCTGTCAGCTTGCACATTCGCCACGCGCAGATACGGCCGCGTCGCCACGTCACCCGACAAATCGCGCTTCCCGTCGACAGTCAGCCCGCTTTGGAGTCTCGCAATGTAGCCAAGGCGTACCAACGGCGCATCATCGCCCGGGGCGGGAAGCCAAACCCAGGGCCACTCTCCCGCAGCAGAGGTGAGGGAGCCAGGGATCAGGCCATCGGTAACCTCGGCATACTCACACTCATTGAGGACCGCGATCTGCCTCTCCCGCGCCGAAGCCAGTCGGTCGATGCGCGCAGTCTCCGTGTCGAGGAAGTCGGCGATGCGACGCTGCTCGTCGAGCCCGGGAAGAAGCAACGGAAGCTTCCGGAGATGTTCCCACGGGGCGTCAAACTGAGACGGCGGCATCCACTTCGAAATGCGCACCAGTTCAGCGAGGTACGGCTTCGACTTCAGAAGGTAGTGGATGAACCTGGAATTCGTTGTCGAGTTTGGACAGCCCGTCTCCGCCGGCTCCAGCTCCAGCCCGATCGCTTCACACAGCTCACCGTGCAGGGAGGGCGGGAAGTGCTGGTCGAGCAGGACGCGCGCCATCCGTCCCAGCAGCGACGGCTCCCGCCGCAGCGCCGTCCGCAGGTCCGGCGTCAACCGCCCCGCGACCCCGGCTGCCCGCAGCTCTCCCACCGCGGTCCCGGGACTGCCGGATGAGCTCTGTACCGATGGTGTGAAGTAGCCTCGCACGAGGGCGGAGCGTCGGCATGGTGACCTCCCGGCAGCTGATGGTAGATCACCGCACAGCCCCGTGTCTGATGCGGCGGCGGTCGCCCCGACAGGGAGATCACGAACAACGGCCACCTGGCAAGCACGACGGGCAGACCGAGTCCGGGGAGAGCTTCACGACTGACCGAGGCCGCGGCATCGTCGCTCACCCGTAGCGCAGGCCGAAACCGTGATAGCGGCGGTGGGGGCAGGCCACGCTCTCTGTAGGGGGCCGCCAGCTATGACTCCCTCAGGGAGGCCCGCCTGATCGCCATGCTCAAAGGGTTCCGCGCTCAAGCAGATCCCGGATCGCGTCCTCCTGCCGACGCAGCACCACCCGCCCGTCGCCGTCGCTGTAAGCGACGAGCAGGACGCCAGGATCCAGGCCGGCCTCGGCCAGAACTCCGAGCGGGATCTGAACTGTCCCGTCCTCGCCAAGTCGGACTTCCGCAGGCTCTCTGATCACGGCTTCAGGAGCCATGGCACCGACGGCCCTCTCGTCGCCAAGCTGATCACCAGATCAGTCACCCGGGGATCAAATTGGGCAACAAACAGACTGGATCAAGACAGATTCGACCAACTTGGCATACTCGCTTGTGACTTCAGACGCCGACATCCGATGCTGCTGAGGTTCGAAGAAGCAGAAGACGTCCGACCATGGCGCCGTGCCATGGCGGCTTCTGACTCGCGGACCTTGGAGATCCCGTGGACACGCTTGTCCCGCGGGCCGGTTTGGCATGGCCGCCCGGACCGGCACGCTTTCTTGAGCCGTCTCGGCACTCGCCTCACTCCGCATGTGAGAGCAGGCGCCCCCTGCCCCTTCCGCTGCTGCCGACGGAGCGCGTCGGATCCGACGGGGAGGCATGGTGACCAAGCCCCCGTTCGAGCCGAGCGTCGCCCAGCAGACCGCTCTGGTTGATCACCTCGTCAACGCAGTGGTCGCCGATGCGACCGGCGAGGCCCAAGGCGACATCTGCCTGGGCGAGCCTCCGAGTGCTCGCTACTTCATGGAGAGTCTCGGCCCGCACACCGTCGAACCTGGTGGTGCCGCCCCACGGTACGGCCGCACAACCCCGGACAGTCTTGGGTTCGAGTTCGAGGCCGAGAACGCCAGCTCCATCACCGTCAAGGCGCAGGCGTCGTTCTACTACGCGGCTCTCCCGACCCGAGCCCAGCAACTGGAGTGGGCCGGTCAGCGCGAGGAGCCCTACCGGCTGGCGCCGTTGTTCAAACGACTTGGTGTGACGGTCGGGCCGGTGGAGATCGTTCTGGGACACGAGGCCGGCCTGCGCCAGACCCTGGAACGTGAGTTCCAGCATGCCTTCAGGGAGGCCGTGAAGCTGGCCCTGCAGGACCCTCGGATCGACCGCCGCGTCGGGAACGACCGCCGAGAGCGACTGGTTCCGCCTGCCGCAATGGCAGACGACGGGGCCTTCGAGCAGTGGCTGGCCCGGGAGGTGGGCGGGGACCCCGTGGTGCCATCCCCTGCTGCGCACGTCGTCGTCACGTCGAGGCCGGTGGCGCCCGGACGGCTCCGCGTGACCGCGACGCTGCAGAACCTCGCCCCCGACTCCGTCGTGACCGTCCAGGGCCGGGGCAGCAACGCCGGCCGTACCCGTCGCGACGAGGCCAGGGACCACGCTCTGTTCCGCGCCGGGCTGGAGGTCGAGGGCGACCGTCTCCTGCCCATCGTTATGGACCTCGGTGCCGACGCCTACCGTTACTCCGGAGAGCTCGGCGCGTACGCGAACAACTGCGGTGTCGAGCCGCGGTGGCACAGGGGTCGGCTCGTGGCCGTACGCAGCGTGCCCGTTCCACAGCACGACACCCACCGCGCCGTGGCCCGGACCGACGAACGCTGGGGTTACGCGACACTCGCCGCAGACCCTCTTCCGGTCCTCGACGATCTGGCCGACGAGATGGAGGCGTACCTGGAGACGCCCGCCTGGAGTACTGCGGATCTCCAGGACAGGCCCGAGCTGGCCTACCGCAAGGAAGCCGACCGAAAGGCCGCGGCACTGGAGGTCGCCCGATTCCGTGACGGTGTTGCGTGGCTCCGGCGGGACAGGCGTCTCCTGACAGCGTTCCAGCTCGCCAACAAGTCCATGATGGAGCTCAACAAGCGGCGGAAGCGGCCGAGCCGGGGCTGGCGGCTGTTCCAGCTGGTGGCCATTGTCAGCCAGCTCGGTGCCCTGGCCTGGCGGGAGCACCCGGAGGACCTCTTCACCCCTGGGCTCTGGGGCGACGAAGACGACGTGGATCCGACCGAGGCGGCAACCGTCGTCTGGTACCCCACCGGAGGCGGCAAGACCGAGGCGTATCTCGGCCTGGTGCTGGTGTGCATGTTCTACGACCGTGCCCGAGGCAAGACGGTCGGGGTGTCGGCATGGTGCCGCTTCCCTCTCCGGCTGCTGACCCTGCAACAGACACAACGGCAGCTCGACGTCGTCGCCGCCGCGGAGACGGTCCGCGGCGAGAACGCCGATCTGCTCAGGGAGGTCGGCGGCGACCCCGGCTGGCCCTTCTTCATCGGCTTCTACGCCGGCGGCGGCAACACCCCGAACTCGCTGACCTCGGACCGGATGTTCGACCGCCTTCGTTCAAGCGAGGAGGAACGGCACGCATACCGGCTTGTTCACGACTGCCCTTACTGCGGTGAACGGTCGGTCCGCATCCCGGAGCCCGACCCGCAGCGGCTCAGGCTGGAACACGTCTGCGGCAACGAGCGGTGCGGGAAGGTGCTGCCGATCGTCGTCGTGGACACCGAGATCTACCGCTACCTGCCAACTGTCGTGGTCGGAACCCTGGACAAGCTCGCCAACATCGGGCTGTCGGACAAGTTCGGCGCTCTCTTCGGCGATGTCGACTGCTGGTGCCCTCCCCACGGCTTCGGCCGGGGCGGAAAGTGCCACGAACGTCACGCCCCGGGCCACCCGAAGACGCCTCTCAAGCCCCTGGGGGCGCCTCTCTACGACCCCTCCCCCTCTCTGGAGATCATCGACGAGCTCCACATGGTCAATGAGGAACTCGGAGCCTTCTCGGGCCACTACGAGGGCCTCCTGGCCGAGGTGCAGCGCACCCTGTCGTCCAGACAGCGGCCCGACGGCCGGGGTGTCCGGATGAAGGTGGTCGCCACCACTGCCACCATCCGTGGCGAGGACCGCCAAAGCGAGCACCTCTTCGGTCTGAGGTCGGTGGTGGTACCCCTCCCCGGACCCAACCTCGACGAGAGCTTCTACTGGCGCCTCGACCGGAGCCTTCCGCTCCGGCGCTTCGTCGGAGTCATGCCGACGCGGGGAACGGCGGAGATGACACTGGTCAGGATCCTCACGTCCGCCCACCGTGCGCTGTGGAAGCTCGACCGGCGACAGGGCCTTCCCCCCGCTCTCGCGAGCTGGCCGGAGGACGAGCTCCGCGCAGTCGTCGACCTCTACCGCACAAGCCTCACGTACGCCACCACACTCGTCGACTTCGGCCGTATCCGCCGTTCACTGGACACCCAGGTCAACGAGGCCCTGCGCAGGGAGGGCTTTCCTGATCTCAGGGTGGCCGAACTCAAGGGCGAGACGCGTCTGGACGAGGTACGCGGTGTCCTGGACGACCTGGGCAGCACCAACGGCGCCACGGGCATGGTCGTCGCCACGAGCATGGTCAGCCACGGAGTCGACGTGGACCGTTTGAACCTCATGCTGTTCAACGGCATGCCCCGGTCCATGGCGGAGTACATCCAGGCTTCGTCACGCGTAGGCCGCGCCTACCACGGCCTCGTCTTCATGCTCTTCAACCCGGTGCGGGAAAGGGACCGGTCGCACTACCGCTACCACGGCAAGTTCCACGAGTACCTGGACCGTATGGTCGAACCGGTGGCCATCAACCGCTGGAGCAGGTTCGCAGTGCGCAAGACCCTCCCGGGGATACTGATGGGACAGCTTCTCCAGATCGCGAACCGCGACTGGTGGCGAGCAGGTAACGCACCCGGCCACCTGCACGACCTCTCGAAGATGCAGGGTGCCCTCCGTGATCCGTCCGGCGGGGGTCTCGAAGGGGTCCAGCTCACCGAGCTGCTGGAGGCGCTTCACGCGGTCTTCCAGTCGGAGCGCCCGGAGGGGCAGGAGCTCCGCAGCGACCTTGAGGACATGGTGGAACACGCCTTGGCCAGCCTCCGCTCCGCCGGCGCCTCTGCCGGTCTCTCTGGCGGGAACAACCGGGGGTACCGCGCGACGGGCGACTACCTGGGCCTCGAGTACCGGCCCATGACAAGTCTCCGCGATGTCTCCGAGGGCATTCCGTTCCACGTCGTCTCCGACAGCAGGAGGTCGTGATGACGTTCAACCCCAGGAACGACGACATGGCCCGCGACCGGGGCCAGGTCCTCTACCGGTACCGCCCCGGTCAGACCTTCGACCACCGCGGCGGCTACACGGCCCAGGTGGTGCAGTTCGGGCGTGACGAGGAGTTCGACGGCCCCTCGCTCGACCGTGAGCACCTGGTACAGGAGGCCATGCGGTTCGTTCGCAGGTGGCGGGCCGCCGGACGCGCGTTCTCTGCCGGATCCGACCGGGCACCGGAGTTCCCCGGGGACGAGGACCGCCTCGCCGATCGCCACTACGAGGTCGTGGTCCCGGGCAAGGTCTTCTGCCGCATCTGGCCCCGGGTGGTGCGCTGCTCCAGCGGCGGGTGCGGACACGTCTGGTCGGCAAGTGACCCGCGGCCCGGAACGGACGACTGGCCGCCGGCCTGCCCCGCCTGCGGCAACGCCGTCGGGAACCGGCAGCTCCAGTTTGTCTTCGCACACAAATGCGGCGAGATATCGCCTATGTACCCGCCGAGCAAGTGCCCCAGGGGGCACACCCGGTTCAGGCTGGACGACCGCGCCAGTCGGTTCCGTGACTTCCGGTGGGAGTGCATGACCTGCGGTTTTCCTCTGGGAGTGCAGTGGAGCTGCAGCAACTCCTCGTGTAGCTACCCGGACAAGTTCATGCACCCCCTGCTCCACACCGCAGGGACCGCGCATGTCGGCCAGGGCCTGACACTCGTGAACGTGACCACGACCGAGGAGGCCGCCCGGCAGAGCAACCCCCTGTACACGGCCGCCGTGCTCGGCTGGTGGCTCGGAGAGATCACCGAGGACGAGTTCCGGCGGCTCACGGACGGGCACACGGTGGACGTCCCCGACGAGGTCGTCGAGAGTATCCGTGTGATGGAGGAGGCCGGCCTGCACGACCAGGCACGTGCACTCCGGGCACGCTTCATGCCGGTCCAGGTGGATCATCTGCGGGAACGGGTGGGCAAGACCCTCGGGCTCGACACCGAGAGCGACGACGCACGCGGTCTCGCAGCCGAGCTGCACACCTACCGTCGGGTCCTGAACCTGGAGCGCCTGGGTGTCCCCCGTCTACAGCGGGAGGCGCGCAACGCCGAGCGCCGAGCCCTGTACGAGCGCTACCCCGGCGTCCTCGCATCCGCCGGCCTCGGTCAGGAGACCTGTCTGGTCAGTGATCTGCCGATCACCTACCTCGCGATCGGCTACAGCCGGACGGGGTTCAGTCCCGAAGAGGCGGACCTGGTTCCGTATCGGGGGCGTGCCGCGCGGGGCACCCCCGAGAAGACCCTCCTCTACGCCCACCCAACCGAGGCGGAGGCGCTTCTCTTCCCTGTGGACCGGGAGCGGGTGAGTCGGTGGCTGGTCCACAACGAGCTCGTGAGCCGCAGCGCCCTGGAGGACGCCGGCGGTGTCACCAGGTGGCTGGTGCACCAGCTCGGCCCGAGCGACGGCAAGGCCCTCTCGCACGAGACCCGGCCGGAACCCGGGCATCCCGACCTCCCCGTCCACGAGCTGTTCGGGCTGCTTCACTCGCTGTCCCACCAGCTGCTTCGGGCCCTGGCAGTCGACAGTGGCTACAGCGAGACAAGCCTGTCCGAGTACCTCTTTCCGTACGACCTGGCCTTCGCGATCTACCCCAACGGTGGCAGCGACTTCAGCCTCGGAGCCATGCGGACGGTGCTCGAACAGAATCTGGACGCGGTTGTCAGCCGTGCCGTCGACAACGACGCGTGTCTGTACGACCCGAACTGCATGATCACGAACGAGGGCGCGGACCACGGTTGTCTCCAGCTGCCTGAGACGGCCTGCCAGTCCTGGAACCGGAACCTCTCCCGTTGGCACCTGTTCGGTTCTCCGGACGGTTCCAGGGTCGGGTACTGGGATCCGACCCTGTGAACCTCCGGTGGGGGAGGGCGCCGACCGGCCCCCTCCTCCACCGCCTCCCCTATGTAGGTGGAGGACCCAACCACCCGTCGGCCGTTGACGATCAGGAGTCCCTGTGACGCCCGAGCTGGACCTTCTGGACACGGTCTCCGACTCCCGTGCCCGTGTCGGTGCGCACCCGGCCTGGCAGTCCGGGCCAGAACGGATCTACGACCTGCTCCGTACGGCGACCAAGCTGCGGGCGATGGAGATCACAGCAGGCATGACGTCCGACCTGCCCTGGGAAAGCGTCCTCGCCCAGCTCGTCGTCTGGCACCACGAGTTCCCGTTCGGCACGGGCCCGTGCTCGGAGGCCCATGCCGCCGAGGTCACGGCTCTCGCTGCCGCAAACCAACACCTAGACCTCCTCGAGACCGGTGTACGTGCCGGCGCATACCAGGTACGCCTGACCGGGGGCGGCTTCCGTGTGCGCCACCGGTGGAACGCGTCAGTCGAAGTCGCCGACATGTTCCTCGCCGAAGCCGCGGTTCCTGCACAGCTACCGGAGCTGTCCGAAACGGAACGCCGGTGGATCTCCACGAGGTCCGTGAGCTCCAGGACGGGACCAACTCCGGAGGTTCTGCGGGCTGCCGTCGACCGCGCCGCCCTGACGATCGAGGCGTACCGGAAGGCGGTACCCGAGGGGCAGGTTCCCGACACCTTCCCTCTCGGCGAAGGGATGCCCGCCGGGCACATGGTCCGCGTCCTGGCTGTGATCATGGGGATCGCCTCGTTGTGCGAGGAGACGGCGCACCGGCTCTCGAGGCTGGAGACGACCCTCGCCCATATGCCGGTGTCCCAGCTGATGGCCCTCCTCGCGGAGATGTGCCCGGCCGTGTCCGAGGCTCATCGGGCCTTGGCGGTGGAGAGGCTCACCTACCGCGTGGGACGTTCGTGCAGGACGTCCCCGCTGGTACGGCACGGTGACACCGTGATCATCTGTCCACCTCTGGTGACCCCACGAGCCGTGGACCCGATCAAGCTTCGTTCCGCTGCACACGACCCCCGGGGGTTCGGCCGTGTCGGACGTGAACAGGGCGACCGTGCGGCCGCATGGGCCGACTGGCTGCGCACGACCCCTGGCGCCGTGGTCGCCGAGCGGGTGCCCGCGACCAAGACTGACGGCCGGTCTGCGGGCGACCTTGACGTGGTCGTCGTCGACCCGACCAGACGTGTCGGTCTGTGCCTCGAGATCAAGTGGCCGATCGAGGCACTCTCGCTGCCCGAGGCGATGAAGGTGGAGAACTGGGCCACCTCAGCCGCCCGCCAGCTGGACCGTCTGAGGGCAGAACTCCGGGCGGGAGCGGCGACAGCCCTGTTGCCGGGTGACTGGCCACCGTTCGAGTCGATCGACTGGACCTGGTGCGTCGGTACCCCTCAACAGCTCTGCCAGCGCCCCCTCCCGGTCCCGGAGATGCACGCCACGTCCCTTCGGTACGTCCGGGCTCTGGGAACGCCACCCGACCTCAAGTCCCTGGTCGAGATACTGGTGAGGCCCGACCTACCCGTCGAGGGCGTGCACTTCGAGGTGGCCAAGAGGTCCCTCCCCGTGGGACGTCGCCAAGTCCACCTGGACGTGCTCGGCGTGTCCGTGGACCACTGGCGCCCCCAGTTCCGGTAGGGGCGGTTGACGAGGTGGACGACCGTTTCGTGGCGGGAGCATCGTTGCTCCCCGTACAGATGATTCCGAGCGCTCTGCAACTATCATCGATCCGGGGTGGGGCATCCGCACTCACGGTGATGTGGCATGAAAGGGGAAGCGTCCCGCTAGGGGGACCGTGCCCGTCACAGTCCTTGGAATCCCGGACGGCCGCGCATCGCAACCGCTGGCCAACAGGGACATGACGCCGAACATGAGTGTGAAGTACGAGGACTACGAAGTCGCCGCTCCGGATCCGGCGGGCATGGTCGCCTCCCTGAGTTCGCTGGGCTACTCACTGGAGGCAGCCGTTGCGGACCTCGTGGACAACAGCATCTCGGCCCGGGCACGACGGATCGACGTCGAGTTCACCTGGGTCGGAGGGGATTCCTGGATCGCCGTGGTCGACGATGGCGACGGAATGACGAGCGACCAGCTCGTGACCGCCATGACGGTGGCGGCACGAGGCCCAGGCACAGTGCGCACGAGTACCGACCTCGGCAGGTTCGGCGTGGGTCTCAAGTCCGCCTCGTTCTCACAGGCCCGGCAGCTTACCGTGGCCAGCTCCGCCGGCGGTGAGTGGAGTGTCCGGACCTGGGACCTGGACGTCGTCGAGGCCTCGGGCAAGTGGCTGTTGCGCCGTGGTACGGATCCGGAGACCGCCGCCCTCATCGAGGGTCTTCGTGACGGCGCGGCCAAGGGCACCATCGTGCTCTGGCGGCGCCTCAGGGGATTCCACTCCGAGGGTGTGTGCGAGGACGACGAGATGGTGCAGCAGCAGTTCTACGACGAGGCGGAGCGTACCGAATCCCACTTGGGCATGGTGTTCGCACGGTTCCTCACGGGATCCGGCAGGCGAACCATCCGCGTCTCCGGAACACCGGTCGAACCCTGGGACCCGTTCATGGCCACACATCCGTCCGTGCAGCGACTGCCGGTTGAGAACCTACCGCTCGCCGAGGACCAGGTCAGGGTGGAGGCTTTCGTTCTTCCCAGCGCGCAGCGCCTGTCCGAGGACGACTACGCCCGTGCCGCCGGCCCCGCCGGATGGCTGGGGCAGCAGGGGTTCTACGTCTACCGCCGTGACCGGCTGATCCTCGCAGGAGACTGGTTGGGCCTCGCCGGCATGCGCCGGGAGGAGAGGTACAACCTGGCGCGCATCGCTATCGACATCCCTGCCGAGACGGATGCGGACTGGGGCGTCGATGTTCGCAAGGCCAGCGTCGTGCCTCCCGTCGCTCTACGTCGGCACCTGCGCCGGATCGCCGCGAAAGCCCGTGGCCGTGCGGCGGAGGTGCTCCGGCACCGCGGCCGGGTCGCCGCCCGAACCCACGGCGATCCGCTCCTCTACGCCTGGACCGTCAAACGTGAGAACGGCCAGGTCACCTGCAGGATCAACCGGAGTCACCCCCTCGTGCGCGAGTTGCTGCAGCACGGTCGTGACACGGCACCCGAAGCACGGGCGCTGATCCGCCTGCTGGAGGAGACGGTGCCCGTGACAGCGCTGCGCGCCCTCCACGAGACAGACTCCGAGGACGACCCCGTTCCGTTCGGCGGAGCCTCCATGGCTCCGCCGGAGGCGGTGGAGGTGGCCGAGCAGGTGTTCAGATCGCTCGTCGCCCAGGGACGCTCCCCCAGTGCGGCCCGGGACAGGATTCGCGTAATGCCCCCCTTCGACCAGATGCAGGGGTTCTGGAGCACCTGACCCCTCTTCTGTCAGTAGGCGCCCCTACCCTTGCTCCACACCAACTCCAGACCGTGCGGAGGCCGTTCGTGAGCACCACCCCTGACGACACCTTCACGGTGGCGCGTCGCGTCGCCCTGGCCATGTTGCCCGTGGACCGCCAGGCATCGCCGGAGGAAGTGACCACGGCGGTCAACGCCGTCATGGGCATGATGGCCGCCCAGGGCAAGGTCCTGGACCGCGAGCAGTTCACGAAGGACCTCCAGGAGATGGTCGCCGTCTACCAGGAGACCTCGTCCGGGCTGCACGACGACGCCGGGCACAAGGCGTGGTTGCCGGATGCGAAGAACGACCGGAGCTGGGACTTCTGGGATCGTTACCGGCTCTACCTCGAAGACGTGCGCGACATGCCCCGCCGGGTCGTGTGGCGCCTGGACGAGAGCACCGACGAGGTCCTGGCGGAGCTGGAGGACCCTCGGCGTGAGGGATCGTGGCGCCGCTCCGGCCTTGTGGTCGGACAGGTCCAGTCCGGCAAGACCGGTCACTACATCGGCCTCGCAGCCAAGGCGGTGGACGCTGGCTACAGACTGATCGTCATTCTCGCCGGCATCCACAACGACCTGCGCAGCCAGACCCAACTGCGTGTGGACGAGGGACTTCTCGGGTTCGACACCCAGCACCTGATGCGCTCCGACGAGGCAGGGGCCAGCCGCCGACGTATCGGTGCCGGGGCCATGTCCCACGCCAAACAGCTCCCCAGCGCGTCGCTCACCAACAGCTCCGAGAAGGGCGACTTCGACCGCAGGACCGCAGCGAAGGCCAATCTGCCCATCGGCAGTTTCCCCGTCATCCTTGTGATCAAGAAGCATCGCAAGATCATCGACAACCTGCGGGAGTGGGTGACGAGCACTCACGGGCAGCACGATCCCGAGACCGGCCGGGACATCGTACGCAACGCGCCATTGTTCGTGATCGACGACGAGGCGGACAACGCGTCGATCAACACGTCCAAGGACGCCGACACCGACCCTTCGAAGATCAACGCCGCTGTTCGCAAGCTCCTGAACAGTTTCGACAAGGCCTCGTACGTCGGTTACACCGCGACGCCGTACGCAAACATCTACATAGACCCGGACGCGAACCACAACGAGTACGGACAGGACCTCTTCCCCGAGGGCTTCATCCGCACACTCCGTGCTCCCTCGAACTACCTGGGGCCCGAACGCGTCTTCGGTCTCCGGACGGACGACATGGAGGAGGACGACGTCGAGCCGCTGCCTCTGGTCCGTGAGGTGAAGGACGCCGACGGCTGGCTCCCGGGCAGGCACAAGTCCGGCCACGAGCCGACCGACACCCTGCCTGCCTCGCTGAGGAAGGCGATCCACTCGTTCGTCCTCTCCTGCGCTGCGCGGCGTGCCCGCGGTCAGCTGACCGAGCACAACTCGATGCTCGTCCACGTCACACGGTTCACAGCTGTCCAGAGCATCGTCCGCACACAGATCGACGACTTCCTCCGCCTCACCAAGGACAGTCTCCGCGACCGCCACGGCAGTGCGGCAAGCACACGAATGGAGGAGTTCCGGGACGTCTGGGAGAAGGACTACGTCCCGACAACCCGCTATTTCACTGCGGACGAAGCGGTCCGTCTCACCTGGGACGAAGTCGCCCCGCACATCCTTCCCGCGCTGCGGAAGATCGAGGTGAAGGCGGTGAACGGGGCGGCGAGGGACGCTCTCGACTACTACGAACACCGCAGGACAGGTCTTTCGGTCATCGCCGTCGGTGGTGAGAAGCTCTCCCGGGGGCTGACCCTCGAAGGGCTCACCGTCAGTTACTACCTCCGCGCCTCGAAGACCTACGACACCCTGCTCCAAATGGGCCGGTGGTTCGGATACCGCCCCGGTTACGAGGACCTCTGCCGCCTGTACACCACCGCCTCGCTGAAGAGGGCGTACGTGGAGATCACGGCCGCGACGGACGAACTGCGCCGGGAGGTGGAGGAGATGGCAGCCCTTCGCCTCACTCCTCGTCAGTTCGGGCTCAAGGTCAAGGCGTCCTCCCTCGGGCTCGGAGTCACTGCCGCCAACAAGATGAGGAACGGCACGAAGGTCCTGCTCAGCTATTCGGCCGAGGGTCCTGAGACCGTGCTCTTCAATCTGTCGAAGAAGGCCGTGGAGCAGAACTTCGAGACGCTGGAAACGTTTGTCAGCAGGTTGGACGCCATCTCGAACCCCTCGGTGGAGATGCCCGGCGACAGCGTGGTCTGGAGGGACATCCCTCCGGAGGAGATCGTTTCCGGTTTCTTCGCCGCATACCAGCCCGACCGTGCGGCGCAGCGGGTGCGACCGGCGTTCATCGCCGAGTACATCCGCAAGTGTGCTGCGGCAGGGGAACTGGGGAGCTGGACTGTGAGACTGGTGGGCAAGAAGCCTGCGGATGCACCCGTGCACGTTTCCGGACACACCGTCGGAATGGTCACGCGTAAGCCGCTGAACGATCCGGAGAGCGAGGGGCGGTACACGATCCGTCGGGTGCTGAGCCCGACGGACGAGAGCCTGGACCTGGACGAGAGGCAGCGCGCCATCGCTCTGGCCAGGACCAAGAAGGCAGCTGAGGGAACCACCAACAGCAAGGGCGAGCCTCGGGACCCGAAGGTGCCCGCCGGCCCGCAGATCAGGCACCAGAGGCGCCCCGACCAGCCTCTGCTGCTGATCTATCCCATCAAGCCGCCGGCCTATGGCGGGCTGGACCCCAACACCCCGCTGGTCGGCTTCGCGGTGAGCTTTCCCCGATCGAGCCACCAGGAGAAGACCGAATACGTGGTCAACGACATCTGGATCAAGGAGGACATCGAGACGTACGACGAGGAGGACGACGAGTGACGATCACCGAGAGCGACTGGATCGAACTGGAAGACGCGCCCCAGGCCACATCGGGTCGGTCCATGCGTCGCATCCACTCGAGGTCGCCCCATGACATCTTCCTGTCCGTCTCCCACCCGGGCCGCCGACGGATGCTGGTGTTCCAGGCGGACGCCACCGCCGCCGAGGGTGTCGTCCGTTCCCTGGGACGACTTCCGCAGACGGCTGGCCTCGAGCTGTCTCTCACCTCCCTGTCGCGCCACCAGTACGAGCTGCAGGTGGTGCTCACTGCGGACGATCTGCGGGAGGTCTTCACCCCGCTCGTCACGGACATCGCCGCGACAGCCAAGGACGAACTGACCAGCCTCGAGGCCCTCACTGCGGTTGTCAGCCGGTTCGGTCACTGGCAGAACCTCCTGCGTTCCGTGGGCCGCGACGGTCTCGGGGCGGAGGCACGGCGCGGCCTCTTCGGCGAGGTCCTGGTCCTCAGGGAACACATGGTGACGTCGCTCCCGCAGTCCGAGGCGGTTGCCGCCTGGACGGGTCCCACGGGCGCCAACCAGGACTTCCAGTGCCCGTACGTGGCACTTGAGGTCAAGACGACCACCGCCAGAAACGCCGGAACGGTGCGCATCGCGAGCGAGCGGCAACTCGACGATGCAGGAACCCCCTCGCTGCTGCTGGCGCTCGTCACGCTCGACGAAAGACGCGGGGGGCTTGGCCAGAGCCTCAACACACTCGTCGACCAAGTGCGGACCCAACTGGCCAACCCGGGCGCACGAGCCCGCTTCGACGGACTGCTGATCCAGGCCGGCTACCTGCCAGGCCAGCGGGATCTGTATGACGAACCACGCTACACACCTCGTGATGTGCGGTTCTGGGAGGTGCGTGACGGCTTTCCCAGGATCGTCGAGTCCGAACTGCCCGTCGGTGTAAGCGATTGTTCCTACGGCCTGGCGCTTTCAGGGCTCGACCAGTACCGCCTCAGCGACGCCGAGGTGGACAACCGGATCAGGGGAAAGAATGACTGAGCTCGACCAGGGTGCGTATGCCCGCCAGCTCGTGGGCGACGTCCTGGCGACCGCGGAGGCCGAACGCACGACCACGCCTGAGGCGTTCACGGCGCGGGTGCTTGAGGAGCTCGAGGAGGCGGGTGTCGTCACCAACACCTACACCGCCTACCACCGGTCGCACGGTCTGGAGGTACACGGATACGGTGCGGGGGAGGACTCCGGCAGGCTTGACCTCTTCATCACCGACTTCCGCCTGTCACCGCTGGAGGAGAGGCTCACGAAAGCGCAGGCCGAGGCGCGCTTCAAGCGGCTTCTGACGTTCCTGCGCCGCTGCCAGAACGGACTGCGTCAGCACATCGACGAGTCGTCGGACGTCTATGACATGTGTGACGCGGTGGAGAAGTCCCTCACCGACGTCACCCAGATCCGCCTCTTCCTGCTCAGCAACGGCGTCAGCACGTCGACAGCCCCAAATCCGACCGAGTTCGAGGGGATCCCGGTCGTCCACGAGATATGGGATCTGGCCAGGCTGCACCGGCACGCGACGTCCGGCACCCTCAGCGAGCCCATTGTCGTCACGTTCGACCCGCCCCTCCCCTGCCTCTCCGCACCGAGTACGGAGGCAGACCACTCCGTGGCGCTCACCGTACTGCCCGGGGACAGGCTCGCCGACCTCTACGCGGAGCACGGCACGCGCCTGCTCGAACTCAACGTGCGTTCCTTCCTGCAGACAAGGGGTGCCGTCAACAAGGGGATCCGGGATTCGCTCCTGCATTCGCCCGGCCGTTTCCTCGCTTACAACAACGGCGTCACGGCCACGGCCTCCAAGGTGGAGTTTGCCGAGGGGGCGGACGGCCAGCACCTCGGTATCTCGAAGATTCACGGGCTGCAGATCGTGAACGGTGGGCAGACCACAGCCTCGCTCCACCACGCCAAGAAGCGGGACAAGGCCGACCTGTCCAACGTGCGCGTGCAGATGAAGCTCACGGTGGTCTCGCCCGAGAGGTTGATGGAGATCGTCCCGAGGATCTCCGAGTACTCGAACACCCAGAACAAGGTGACTCTGGTCGACTTCAGCTCCAACCACGAGTTCCACGTGGACGTGCAGCGGATCACCCGCTCCCTTTGGGCTCCCGCCGTGGACGGCAGTGGTCATGAGACGCACTGGTTCTATGAGCGGGCCCGTGGACAGTACGCCGACGAGCTGGCTCAGTTGAGCGCCGCAGGCCAGAAGCGGTTCAGGACGCTCTGGCCCACCAGGCAGAAGTTCACGAAGGCGGACCTGGCGAAATACGCACACTCCTGGGACCAGTTGCCGTTCCTGGTGAGCCGTGGAGCCCAGAAGAACTTCAACGAGTTCATGATCAACCTCCGCAGGCAACCCGTTCACGTGGACTCGTCGTACTGCCAGCGGACCATCGCGAAGGCCATCCTCTTCAGAACCGCGGACAACATCGCCCGTGGGCACGACGCGGGCAGCTACAAGAGCGCCATCACGACGTACACGGTGGCACGTCTCTCCCTGGCTGTCGGAAAGCGCGTCGACCTCGACGAGATCTGGCGTCGACAGCGGGTGTCCGAGGCTCTCATGAATGCTCTCGACGACCTCTGCCCGAGGGTCATGGCCGCTGTCACCAACCCGCTGCGAGGCACACACGTCGGTGAGTGGGCCAAGCAGCCGGCATGCTGGGAAGCCGTGTCCCGGGTGAGGTGGTCGGTACCCCCGGCCCTGGAGGCCGAGCTGTTGGATCTTGCTGTGGAGGATCGCCCTGTAAGCGACGCCGACGAGGCCGGCACTTCGGTGGCCCGAGAAGCCGTCGCCCGGGTCCCGCTGGAGGAGTGGACCGACATCGAGCAGTGGGCGAAGGCGACGCGTAGCCTGGAACCGTGGCAGCGTCAGCTGCTTCAGGTGGCGGGACGGCGACTGCACGTGAACGAGTCGGTTTCGGAAACCCAGGCGGCCCAGCTGCTGCACGTGCGAAGTGAGGCGGTACGTCTGGGATTCGCTCCAGCCAGAAGTGCGAGCGTTCAATGACTTCCGCGTCCAAGGTGCCCGGCCCGTCACCTGCGCCCCTCGGCGACCAGGTCACGGATGGTGACGGCAGGCAACAGCGAGGTGGGAACCGACTTCCTTCTCGTGGTGACCGAGCTGACCCGCGCTGGGTGAAGACGGAGAAGGGCGAACACCTGAAGGGGCGGCGTGTGCGTGACACGGCCCCGGAGGTGGCGCTCCGCCGTGCTCTGCACCGACTCGGCTTCCGATTCCGCCTACAGCGACGCGTGGCGCCCCGATGCACCGCGGACTTCGTTCTGCCAAAGCACCACGTGGCCGTGTTCGTCGACGGATGCTTCTGGCACGGTTGTCCGGAGCATGGGGCTCGTGAGTTCCGCGGCCCGAACGCGTCACGCTGGGCGGAGAAGATCCAGACGAACCAGGCCCGCGACCGGCGCAACGACCACGCAGCCCGGGAGTCGGGTTGGGAGGTGGTCCGGATCTGGGAGTGTGAGATCCGGCAGGACCCCGAGGCTGCGGCACAGCGGGTGGCAGAGGTTGCCCGTGCAGGTACGACCTCTACGCGCCCGCTGTCCTCCGGCCCCAGGTGACGGCACGAGGTCAGAAGATCGTGGGCGTCTCTTCCTTTCGAGGACAGAAGGCCGCGAGCGGGCACTCCGCACAGATTGTCTGCTGCTCCCGGCAGAGCTCCGAGCCGATCAGCCGGATCGCAGCCATGCGAAGAGGAGCATGCTTTCCCGCGCCTAGAAGTTTTACCAGATTGACCCTGCCCTCACTGAGGCGGTTCTCGTGATCCGTCCTGACCCCGTTCATCCGGGCCGCAACGCGGATCGTGCCCTGCCCCACCAACATGAGGTCCTCGCCGATCAGCAGCCTGTACAGCGACTCCTCGGCGGGCTTCATGGCGAGCTTGCCGGGAATCTCGAACCGGTTGTTCGGCCTCCAGGCTGCAGGCTGGTCCACCAGCGGCTCGAGGCGGTCGATGCGAGCTCGTACGGCGGCATTGGGAGCCGCGGCGACCAGCTTCTGGAAGCCCGTCGCCGTGAGCTGCTTGGACCTCCGCACCGTTGCCATCAAGGCGGCCCGCTCCTCCGGCTTCATCCTCGTTCCGGAGATCACAGCCACCACAGCAGCGTGGAACGGCACTGGCTCCGTACCAGGGAACTCGTACCAGTCGTTGGCCTGACGCCGCTCAAGCGCCCAGGTGGTGAGTGCCTGGCGGACCTGCTGCCAGTGAGGGTTGAGCCCGCCGCCGGCGGGAGCCTTGACACCCTTGACCGGCTTGAGAACCTCCGCCGCTGCCTTGCCCAGCATGGGCGGCACCGCGTTCCCGATCTGGCGGAACGCATCACTCCGCGTGCCAGCGAACCTGAAGCCGTCGGGGAAGGTCTGGACGCGGGCAGCCTCACGCACCGTGAGCGTACGCAGTTGCTCCGGATGGATGTACCAGTAGCCGTCCTTGGCGATGTGAGCGGTGATCGTCCGGCTGAGGTCGTCCCAGGGCAGCTTCTTGTACTTGTCGGTGTACTTCTCGGCGTTGTACCGCTGGAACTTCCACTCCTCGGGCTTGAGCTTCTTGCGCAGGTCCGAGTACAGCGTGGTGGAGTCCATCACGGAGAAGATCCTGTGATCGTCCTTCCGCACCCTCCGGGTCATGTGGTCCCAGACCAGACCCTCCGGTGCCCCCTTGCGCATCTCCTTGGCGAAGGGCGAGATGTCGTGGGGCTCGCGGTAGGCCATCTCGCGCTCCCCGACCCGCTCCAGCGGCTCGACCTCAAGTTCGGGGAGGTCACCGATGGCATCTCGGAGCGTGGTCCGACCAGACTGAGGGGCGCGCCACTCGAACCGGTCGACGTCTTTCCTCGCAAGCAGTATGAGCCGCTTGCGGTGCTGAGGGACTCCGTAGCTCCATGCGTCGACGAGTCGGACCTGGGTTGCGTAGTGAAGCTCCTCCAGTTCCTCCTCGATGGTGCGGATCACGGAGAAGTCATCGCCGAGGCCCATGTCCGGGACGTTCTCCATGAGGACGACCCTGGGCCCGATCGCCTTGACAACGTCCAGGTAGGACCGCCACAACTTCTTGCGGTGGTCGTCCGGGTCCCGGTTGTGGTTGACCACAAGATCCCGGATCTTGTTGCGGCCGGCCCTGCTGAAGGGCTGGCATGGAGGTCCTCCGGCGACCAGATCAATATCCGCCGGCTCGAGCAGCTTCAGGAGCTCTTTGCGTTTGGCCGGGTCCCCGAGGTCCATGTGAAGGCTTAGACCGGGGAAGTTCGCGCGATGGGTCTCCAGTGCTCGCTCGTCGAAGTCGACCGCAGCAGCAAGTGTCCACCCAGCCCGCTGAAGGCCGTAGCTCAGACCACCCGCCCCCGAGAAGAGATCGACAGCAAGCCTCTTGCCCCTGCCGAAGGTTCTCAGCCACTTCCCAAAGCCCTCAGGGGTGCAGCTGTTCTTGTGCGGGTCGAGCTTCAGTTGATCGCTCCGCTCAAGAGGCACACCGTAGTGGCCACCCACAGTCCGACCTCCGTCACAACGACATGAACGAGCACCAGGACACCACACAAGCGCTGGTCAAAGCAAGATTCAGAGGCGGTCTACCTCGGCGTTCTGACTGCCCAGCATGCAGGTGTCGGTGCTCGTGAGGAGCTGTGGAGGTGTACGGAGCCCCCTGACTTCGCGTGAACGGCCTGGTGCACTCTTCGGGCACCAAGCATAGGGGACGCGTGTGACACAAGACGTGTGTACTTCGGAACTGCCCTGGCCGGTTTCTCCGCCTCCAGCCACCGAGGCCACGGGCCACGACCAGATCACCCGTGCCAACAGACACGACCTCCAGTCGCTTCGACCGCGTCACGTTCCCAGACAGCACCGCCGAATGCCTTTCGGCGTGCATCTCGACGTGCGGCCTGTCCGAGGCATGGTGCCCTACCCGGAATACCCGCCTGCCGAGATCGATTGTTCGATCGCAGTGATCAAGGGGGTGGGAGACGCATGAGCAACCTGGAGGTCTTCAGGGTGAGAGGCCGGCAGGCGACGGAGGTGCCGGGGCGTCCGTGGGGGTGGAGGTCGAGCTGCAGCGGCTGATCGAGGCCAACATGGAGGCGATGCTCGGCATCCGCTTCCTGGCGACCGAGTACCGCACGGGCCATCACGGAGGCCGGATCGACTCCCTCGGGCTGGACGAGAACGGCACGCCGGTCATCGTCGAGTACAAGCGCAACCGCGACCAGAACGTCATCAGCCAGGGGCTCTCATGCCTGTGGTGGCTCCACGACCACCACCACGAGTTCGAGAGCTGACCCGGGAGAAGCTCGGCGACCAGGCCGCCGCGGAGATCGACTGGAGCGCTCCGCGGATCGTCTGCGTCGCCGGCGCCTTCACCCACCACGACACGGTGGCTGTGGAGATGATCGGCCACCGGATCGACCTGGTGACGTACCGGGTCTTCGAGGACGTGCTGACGCTGCAGCTCATTGCGTCGGCTGGCGGGAGTCGCACCTCTGCGCGGGGCAGAGCGTCGGGATCGGCCCGCGCAGCGTCTCCAGCACCGAAGTCGGTCCAGCAGTATCTCGACGAGTCGCCCGAGGATCTCAAGGAGCTGTACGCGGACCTCGACGAGCTGCTGCTGTCTCACCGGGATGTACTCAAGGAGCCCCAGCTCCACTACGTCGCCTACCGACGGATCGTGAACGTGGCCACGGTGCGCGTACAGCCGCGCAACCGGCTGCTCGTGGTCAATCTGAGGCTCGATCCGGACTCAGTCGAGCTGCAGGAAGGCTTCTCCCGGGACATGCGTGGCCTCGGGGCCCTCGGAATCCGTGACGGCGTCGAGGTGCGGATCGGCTCGCGCGAGGATCTCGAACGAGCGACCGACCTGATCCAGCGGAGCGTCGAGGTGGCGTAAGTCCCCTTATGACGATGGGCGGTTGTCCCACCACTCTGGTGGGACAACCGCCCATCGCTGCGTTATGGCCCTACTGCCGGGGGCTCTCGGTCTCACTCTTCGGGCCCGGCGAGTTCGAAGTCGTCCTGGGTCAGCGCACCTCGCAGCCGCTGCTCGGCGATGTCGGCGTAGTGCTCGGAGAGCTCGGCTCCGATGAATTTGCGGCCCTCGCGCAGGGCGGCGACGCCGGTCGTGCCGGAGCCGGTGAAGGGGTCGAGGACCGTTCCCCCGGCGGGCAGATCTTCACCAGTTCCTGCATCACCTCCACGGGCTTCTGCGTGATGTGCACGCGGTCCTTCCGGGGCTGGCTCGCGGTGTAGAGGCCGGGCAGGTAGACGGGGTTCCGGTCGGGGTCGACCGGGCCCTTGGTGCCCCAGACGATGTACTCGCAGGACTGCTTGAGCCTGCCCTTCTGCGGTCGGGAGACCGGCTTGTGCCACGAGGCAATGCCACGCCAGGTCCAGCCGGCGGCCTGGAGCGCGTCGGTCGTGGTGGGCAGCTGCCTCCAGTCGGTGAAGACGAGTGCGGCGCCGGACTCGACGGTGGCCCGGTGCGACTCGGTGAGCAGAAGGGTGAGCCAAAAGCCGTACGAACGCTGGTCGCGGTTCTCGCCGGGGAAGTTGGCGAGGTCGTGCTCGGCGTCGCCCGAGGTGTACTTCGCGCGGGCACTGCGGCCGGTTCGTTCGCTGCTGGTACGGCCGCCGCTGTTGTAGGGCGGGTCCGTGATGACGGCATCGACGCTGTTGTCGGGGATGCCGGCGAGGGCGGTCAGCGCGTCGCCTCGGTGCAGGGTGTACGGCATTGCGCGGTTCTCTCTTTCCGAAGGGAGGATCGCGCGCCTGATTCCGCGTTCCCGGAATTGTGCACACGCCAGGGTGAGTCGCTCCCGGAGGCAGCAGAGACAGCCGTCAGGGGCGAGCAATGGGCTGGAGAGTAACCGTCATTCCCGGCCGCACCTAACGATGCTCTGCCGCCGGACGAGGCGTCGTTTGGTGCGGCTGGAATCCGTCTCTACAGTCTCGCCGTGTCCGACGGACGGGGCCTGGCTTCGCCTCCGGAGCTGTGTTGCTCCGTGTTGTCTCGTCCAGATGACAACGTGGGCAGCGCTCATGAAACGGCCCGAACATTCGGCTGGAGAGATTCTCCGTGTGGCGTGTGAGATTACGAGCGCGGCTGGCTGCCGCATCCCAGTAAAGGCGTTTCCGGAGGCCGGGAGTTAGCCGCTCCCGGCCTCCGGACTCTCCATTCCCTGATCCCAGGTGATGTGAATTCCTGACCGGCGCGGTGCCGGTGACCTTATCGACGAGAACGCTGGTGCCGCGCTGCCTACGAGTAAGGAGCTGCTGATGCAGCATGCCCAGGCACGCCCATCTCCGGAGCACGGCTCCCCCACCCACCCCTTGGCGGACGGCTCGCGACCGTGAAGGCAGGCGCGGCGATAGTCGGGGCCGTCGCGCTCGGTCCGCTGCTGCTGATCGCCCCGCTCGCCATGGCTCTGGCCGGTGCCAGCAGTGCCCAGGCTGCCTGCGCTGGCGGCAATACACAGGCTGTGGATTCTGCTGCGGTCGCCAAGCAGGTGGAGTCGATCCTCAAGGGCGGCGGCAAGGCCACGGTGTCGGTCCCGGGCTTGGACGATCCTGCGGAGCAGATCCCGAACGCCAGGACGATCCAGGCCACCGGCCTCGCCATGAAGGTGCCGACCCGGGGGCAGATCGTGGCCCTGGCCACGGCCCTGCTGAGCGCATGCTCGTCGACCGGAGTCACCCGCGACTCACGCGGCAGTGCCGGAGAGCTGCCAGGAGGGCTTCGGTTCCGCCCAGGCGTTCCGGATCAGCTCGGGTAGCCGCAGCATCGATGTCACCGATCTGGACCTTCCCGTACTCCTCCAGTTCGTCTCGGACAAGGCCGAGGGCGAGCGTCTCAAGGCGCTCGGCCAAGTTCGGGTCGTCATGTTCAGCGACGACGACCTGTAGACTCCGGCGAGTGCTGCGACCACCGGCAAGGAGTGGCTCATCGCGGACGTCCCCGTAGGAACGGCTCGGTACTTCTACGGCCACGGAAAGTGGTACGAGGTGGGAGCCCGATTCCTCGAAACGCTGGAGGACGAGCTCCGGGAGCTGCTGGGCAAGTCGTCCAGTGTCCGACTGCCAACCTGGCCGAAGGGAGTAGCGAACGACAAGGGCCGGGACTCTCACGATGAGGACTGGTACAAGAAGCAGGCAGCCGGGCAGGACGGCTACCTCCTCTTCGACAAGAAGAACATCGTCACGGAGAAGTTCAACGGTGGCGGGCTGGAGGTCTGCGATGTCCTCGGCCCGGACAACCAGCTGATCTGCGTCAAGAAGGCCACCGGCAGCAACGGCACCGCGCCGCTGAACCACCTCTTCGCCCAAGCGGTAACCGCCGTCGAAACCCTACGCAGCGACGAAGCCATCCGCAGCGCCTTCCTGAAGCAGGTTGCTGACCGTAATCCCAGCCACCGCCTCCTGAGCGACTTCGGCACGCTGAAGGTCGTGCTCGCCATCCTCCTCAAGGACGGAAAGGAGATCAACGTCGACTCCCTCTTCGCCTTCGCCCAGGTCTCCCTGCTCCAGTCGGCACGTCGCTTGCGCGCGATGAACGCCGAGGTCGAGGTCGTCGCTATCCGACGCTGACCCACGCCGCTTCCGGGGCGATCCCAACCCGCTTCGAAGCCCCTCACTAACCCCGGCGAAAGATCAGAACACTTTCCCACGGAGGTGGCGGGCGAGGGTGGCGTCGTGGCGCATGGTGCGAGCGGCTCCGGCGTCCACATCGTCCTGGTCGTGGTTCTCGCCGCACGGGCAGATGCTCCACTCGCCGTCCTCGATGTGCGCGATCGTTCGGTCGAGCTGGTCGGCGAGCTCGTCCAGAACTCCGACGGGGACCGTGGGGTCGTTGTCCGGGATGAGGGCGGCGCCGAGTTCGGTGGCCAGGTCCATCAGGTGGGCGGCTGCTCGGCGGTCGTGGTTGGTGGCGGCGTACTTGCCGGCCTGGGCGGCGGCCATCACCAGGCGGCCGAGGGTGCCGAGGTCGGCTGGGACAGTGCGGGCGTCGACGCGGACTGGGCGGACGGCGTGCACGTCTTCCGCTCCGTCGAGTCGCTCGTCGGCGGCTTGGGCGATGAGGTCGGCGACGGCTTCCGGAGTGACGAGGTGGAGGGCCTCCTCCTCGTCCAGGCCGGTCCGCTCGGCGGTGACGGTGACGACGTGGGCGAGCACGCCCTGCACGGCGGTCGGCTCGACTTCCATGCCCCGGGTCAGCAGGACTGCGCTCGTCTGGGCCGTGAGGCTCTTGAAGGCCACCGTGGTGTGGATGTCGGTCACCGGCCCAGCCTATGGCCCGTGTTGTCG
>NZ_WMLF01000150.1 GCF_014156695.1 Streptomyces durbertensis
CGGTCGTCCCGTGCGACGAACGGCGCGCACGCGCGTCCCCCGGAGGTCCCGGCTCACACTCGAACGAGCGAAAACCGGCCGCCCGCCCGCTCCCCGTCCGGGTGCCGCTCGTTGCACCCGACGTGATGAGCGACAACAACGACCGACACGGCCCGGAACAGCGCTCCGCCCGCGACCGCCTGAAGGAGGAGCGCGAGCGGCAGAAGCGCTCCGACAAGCGACGGCGTACGCTCACGGCCGCTCTCGCGGTCGTCGCCGTGCTCGCGGCCGCCGGCACGATCGGCGTGCTCGCCACCACGAAGGGCGGCGGGCAGGACGACTCCGCCGGTCCCGCGCCGGCCCCGATCACCGAGGGCGACGCCCGCGCCCCCGTCACACTCGACGTCTACGAGGACTTCCGCTGCCCCGGCTGCGCCGGCTTCGAGCAGACCTTCGGCGGGACCATCAACGAGCTGCGGGAGGCCGGGAAGGTCAAGGTCCGCTACCACCTGGTCACGGTCGTCGACGGCCACAACGGCAGCAGCGGTTCGAAGAACGCCGCGAACGCCGCCGCCTGCGCCAAGGACGCCGGCCACTTCGTCGCGTACCACGACCTGCTCTTCAAGCACCAGCAGGACACCGCCGACGGCGGCTTCGAGAACAAGAAGAACCTCGTCAAGCTGGCGAAGAAGGTCGACGGGCTGGACACCCCGGCCTTCCGTGACTGCGTCGAGCAGGGCACCCACGACCAGTGGGTGGACCGCACCCACGAGGCCTTCCTGAAGTCCGGCTACCAGGCGACGCCCACCCTGGTCATGGACGGCGAGGACCTCTCCAAGGACCGCAACGCCCAGTTCACCCCCGAGATGCTGGTGAACAAGGTCGAGGAGGCCGCGGAAAAGTCCTGACGCGGCTGCCCCTCGGACGCCCCGGCAGGGTAGCGTCTGAGGGGCCATGAACATCCTCGCTTCGATTCCCAGCCCGGCGACCGGTGAGCTGCACCTCGGCCCGCTCCCGCTCCGGGGTTACGCGCTCTGCATCCTCCTCGGCATCTTCGTCGCCGTCTGGCTCGGCAACCGGCGCTGGGTGGCGCGGGGCGGACGCCCCGGCACGGTCACCGACATCGCCGTGTGGGCGGTGCCCTTCGGCCTGGTCGGCGGCCGGCTCTACCACGTGATCACCGATCACCAGCTCTACTTCGGCGAGGGCCGGAACTGGGTCGACGCCTTCAAGATCTGGGAGGGCGGCCTGGGCATCTGGGGCGCCATCGCCCTCGGCGCCGTCGGCGCGTGGATCGGCTGCCGCCGCCGGGGCATCCCGCTGCCGGCCTACGCCGACGCCGTCGCCCCCGGTCTCGCGCTCGCCCAGGCCATCGGTCGCTGGGGCAACTGGTTCAACCAGGAGCTGTACGGGCGACCCACCGACGTGCCGTGGGCCCTGGAGATCGACAACGGCACCGACCTCGGCACCTTCCACCCGACGTTCCTCTACGAGTCGCTGTGGTGCGTCGGTGTCGCGCTGCTGGTCATCTGGGCCGACCGCCGGTTCACCCTCGGCCACGGCCGCGCGTTCGCGCTGTACGTCGCCGCCTACACCGCGGGCCGGTTCTGGATCGAGTACATGCGCATCGACCAGGCCCACGAGGTGCTGGGGCTGCGGCTGAACAACTGGACGGCGCTGCTGGTCTTCCTCGGCGCGGTCGCCTACTTCGTGATCTCCGCCCGCCGGGCCCCGGGCCGCGAGGAGGTCGTCGAGCCTGCGGCGGTGGAGGACACCGCCGAGGGCGGGAACGGGAAGTCCACGGAGGACGCCTCCGACGCCGACTCCGCCACCGCCAAGGCCGACTCCGCCAAGACGGACGCCGCGAAGGCCGGATCCGCGAAGGCCGACGCCGGAAAGGCCGCTGCCGCCGGCAAGGCTGACGCCGCCGACAAAGCCGACGCCCGGAAGGCCGGAGCCGCCGGCGGTGACGAGACCAAGGGCGACTGACCCACTCCTCCTGTGCGGCCGGTCGACCGACCGGCCGCACAGCTGTATCCGGCCCCGGACTTTCCGTCATAGCCGCAGCTCAACACCGGTGAGTTCGGCCTGCCTCGCTGGCAGCGCCGCCGCCGGCGGCCTACCGTCGTGAGCATGACCCAGCCCGGGGACAAGGATCTCGTCCAGCCCGCCGTGCACCGGCTGAACCACCGGCACCGCGACGTCAACGGCGGCTGGCTGCGGCCCGCCGTGTTCGGCGCCATGGACGGCCTGGTCTCCAACCTGGCGTTGATCTCCGGTGTGGCGGGCGGCTCGGTCGCGCCGGACACCATCGTGCTGACGGGGCTGGCCGGGCTCGCCGCCGGCGCGTTCTCCATGGCGGCGGGGGAGTACACCTCGGTCGCCAGCCAGCGGGAACTCGTCCAGGCGGAACTCGACCACGAGCGCCGCGAGCTGGCCGGGCACCCGGCGGAGGAGCAGGCGGAACTGGCCGCCCGCTACCGGGCGCGCGGGGTGGACCCCAGACTCGCCGACGCGGTCGCCGAGCAGCTTTCCCGCGACCCCGAGCAGGCGCTGGAGCTGCACGCGCGGGAGGAGCTGGGTGTCGATCCGGGCGGGCTGCCCTCGCCGACGGTGGCCGCCGTCGCCTCCTTCGGCGCGTTCGCCGTGGGCGCGCTGCTGCCGGTGCTGCCGTACCTGTTCGGCGCCACCGTGCTGTGGCCGGCGGTGCTCGTCGCACTGTCGGGGCTGTTCCTGTGCGGCGCGCTCGTGTCGAAGGTCACGGCCCGTACCTGGTGGTACACCGGGCTCCGGCAGTTCATCCTGGGTGGGACCGCCGCCGCGCTCACCTACGGCCTCGGCACCCTGCTCGGTGCCGCCATCGGCTGAGCGCACCGGTGGTGACCGACCGGCTTGCGCACGGCTGAGCGCACCGGCCCCGCGTATGCGACTGCGCACATCGGGTGACAACGGTTACCAGGCGGTTTCGAATGCTTTTCGGCGGGGCAGGAGCCGGGAGCGCTTGTGGGCGACGATGCCCACGCGCCCCCGCGCCCACCTGGGCGGGACGGCTGTCCCCTCCGGTTGCGCGCCCACTCCAGGCGTCCGCATGATGGACTCGACTATCCAGTTCTCGGGAAGCTGGCCATCATGTAACCTGCACGAAAATTTCCTGAACGCAGAGGGCCAGCGTCGTCCCTCGGCACCTGAAAACTGCCACCGACGACGACGGGAGAGCCCATGCGTGCAGCGTCCATGGCGGCCCACCCTGCCAAGCAGGGGATGTACGACCCCGGGTACGAGCACGACGCCTGCGGCGTCGGTTTTGTGGCCACCCTCACCGGCGAGGCCAGCCACCAGCTCGTTCAGCAGGCGCTGACCGTGCTGCGCAACCTGGAACACCGGGGCGCCACCGGTTCGGAGCCCGACTCCGGTGACGGCGCGGGCATCCTGCTCCAGGTCCCGGACGCCTTCCTGCGCGAGGTCGCCCCGTTCGAGCTGCCCGCCGCCGGCGGCTACGCCGTCGGTACCGCCTTCCTGCCGGCCGACGAGGCCGAGGCCGCCGAAGCCGTCTCGGCCATCGAGACGATCGCGTCCGAGGAGGGACTGCGCGTCCTGGGCTGGCGTGAGGTCCCCGTCGCCCCCGAGCTGCTCGGCAACGGCGCCCGCGCCACCATGCCGGCCTTCCGCCAGCTGTTCGTCGCGGACGCCGCCACCGACAACCCGCGCACCGGCATCAAGCTGGACCGCGTCGCGTTTGTGCTGCGCAAGCGCGCCGAGCGGGAGGCCGCCACCTACTTCCCGTCGCTGTCCGCGCGCACCCTCGTCTACAAGGGCATGCTGACGACCGGGCAGCTGGAGCCGTTCTTCCCGGACCTCTCCGACCGCCGGCTGGCCTCCGCCGTCGCGCTGGTCCACTCCCGGTTCTCCACCAACACCTTCCCGAGCTGGCCGCTGGCCCACCCGTACCGGTTCGTCGCCCACAACGGTGAGATCAACACCGTCAAGGGCAACCGGAACTGGATGCGCGCCCGCGAGTCCCAGCTCGCCGGCGACCTCTTCGGCAACGGCGACCTCGAGCGCATCTTCCCGATCTGCACCCCCGACGCCTCCGACTCGGCGTCCTTCGACGAGGTGCTGGAGCTGCTGCACCTCGGCGGCCGCAGCCTGCCGCACTCGGTGCTGATGATGGTCCCCGAGGCGTGGGAGAACCACGACTCCATGGACCCGGCCCGCCGCGCCTTCTACCAGTACCACTCCACGCTGATGGAGCCCTGGGACGGTCCGGCCTGCGTCACCTTCACCGACGGCACCCAGGTCGGCGCCGTGCTCGACCGCAACGGTCTGCGCCCCGGCCGCTACTGGGTCACCGACGACGGCCTGGTCGTGCTGGGCTCCGAGGTCGGCGTGCTGGACATCGACCCGGCGAAGGTGGTCCGCAAGGGCCGCCTCCAGCCCGGCCGGATGTTCCTCGTCGACACCGCCGAGCACCGCATCATCGAGGACGACGAGATCAAGGCCGCCCTCGCCGCCGAGCACCCCTACCAGGACTGGCTCGCCGCCGGCCTGACCCAGCTGAAGGACCTGCCGGAGCGTGAGCACATCGTGCACACGCACGCCTCGGTCAGCCGCCGCCAGCAGACCTTCGGGTACACCGAGGAGGAGCTGCGGGTCCTGCTCGCCCCGATGGCCCGCACCGGCGCCGAGCCGATCGGCTCGATGGGCACCGACTCGCCGATCGCGGCGCTCTCCGACCGCCCCCGGCTGCTGTTCGACTACTTCACGCAGCTGTTCGCGCAGGTCACCAACCCGCCGCTGGACGCCATCCGGGAGGAGCTGGTCACCTCCCTGATCTCCTCCCTCGGCCCGCAGGGCAACCTGCTGGAGCCCACCTCGGCGTCCTGCCGCAGCGTCACCCTGCCGTTCCCGGTGATCGACAACGACGAGCTGGCCAAGCTCATCCACATCAACGCCGACGGCGACCGCCCCGGCATGAAGGCGGCCACCCTCTCCGGTCTCTACCGGGTCTCCGGCGGCGGTCAGGCGCTGGCCGACCGCATCGCCGAGATCTGCTCGGAGGCGGACGCCGCGATCGCCGACGGCGCCCGACTCGTCGTGCTCTCCGACCGGCACTCCGACGCCGAGCACGCGCCGATCCCGTCGCTGCTGCTGACCTCCGCCGTGCACCACCACCTCATCCGCACCAAGCAGCGCACCCAGGTGGGCCTGCTGGTGGAGGCCGGCGACGTGCGCGAGGTCCACCATGTCGCGCTGCTCATCGGCTACGGCGCCGCCGCCGTCAACCCGTACCTGGCGATGGAGTCCGTCGAGGACCTGCTGCGCGAGGGCACCTTCCTCCCCTCCGACCTGGAGCTGGAGCAGGCCACCGCCAACCTCATCAAGGCACTCGGCAAGGGCGTGCTGAAGGTGATGTCCAAGATGGGCATCTCCACCGTCGCCTCCTACCGCGGCGCGCAGGTCTTCGAGGCCGTCGGCCTGGACGAGCACTTCGTCGACACCTACTTCCACGGCACCACCACCAAGATCGGCGGAGCCGGGCTCGACGTGGTCGCCAAGGAGGTGGCCGCCCGCCACGCCAAGGCCTACCCGGCCACCGGCATCGCGGCGGCCCACCGCCGGCTGGAGATCGGCGGCGAGTACCAGTGGCGCCGCGAGGGCGAGCCGCACCTGTTCGACCCGGACACCGTCTTCCGTCTCCAGCACTCCACCCGTGAGCGCCGCTACGACATCTTCAAGCAGTACACCGCGCGCGTCGACGAGCAGTCGGAGCGGCTGATGACGCTCCGCGGCCTGTTCGGGTTCAAGTCGGACCGGAAGCCGGTGCCGCTGGAGGAGGTCGAGCCCGTCTCGGAGATCGTCAAGCGGTTCTCCACCGGCGCGATGAGCTACGGCTCCATCTCGCAGGAGGCCCACGAGACGCTCGCCATCGCCATGAACCGGCTGGGCGCCAAGTCCAACACCGGCGAGGGCGGCGAGGACCCGGAGCGGCTCTACGACCCGACCCGCCGTTCGGCGATCAAGCAGGTCGCCTCCGGCCGCTTCGGCGTCACCAGCGAGTACCTCGTCAACAGCGACGACATCCAGATCAAGATGGCGCAGGGCGCCAAGCCCGGCGAGGGCGGCCAGCTCCCCGGCCCGAAGGTCTACCCGTGGGTGGCCAAGACCCGGCACTCCACGCCCGGCGTCGGCCTGATCTCCCCGCCGCCGCACCACGACATCTACTCGATCGAGGACCTCGCCCAGCTCATCCACGACCTGAAGAACGCCAACCCCAAGGCGCGCATCCACGTCAAGCTGGTCTCCGAGGTCGGCGTCGGCACCGTCGCCGCCGGCGTCTCCAAGGCGCACGCCGACGTGGTGCTGATCTCCGGTCACGACGGCGGCACCGGCGCCTCCCCGCTGACCTCGCTCAAGCACGCCGGCGGCCCCTGGGAGCTCGGCCTCGCCGAGACCCAGCAGACGCTGCTGCTCAACGGGCTGCGGGACCGGATCGTCGTGCAGACCGACGGCCAGCTCAAGACCGGCCGCGACGTCGTCATCGCCGCGCTGCTCGGCGCCGAGGAGTTCGGCTTCGCGACCGCGCCGCTGGTCGTCTCCGGCTGCGTCATGATGCGCGTCTGCCACCTGGACACCTGCCCGGTCGGCATCGCCACCCAGAACCCGGTGCTGCGCGACCGCTACACCGGCAAGGCCGAACACGTCGTCAACTTCTTCGAGTTCGTCGCCGAGGAGGTCCGGGAGATCCTCGCCGAGCTGGGCTTCCGCACCCTGGACGAGGCCGTCGGCCACGCCGAGGCCCTCGACGTCAGCCGCGCCGTGGACCACTGGAAGGCGCAGGGCCTCAACCTGGCCCCGCTGCTGCACGTGCCCGAGCTGCCCGAGGGCGCCGTCCGGCACTGCGTCACCGTGCAGGACCACGGCCTGGAGAAGGCGCTCGACAACCAGCTGATCAAGCTGGCCGCCGACGCGCTCGCCGCCGAGACCGTGGAGGCCGCGCAGCCGGTCCGCGCGCAGGTGCCGATCCGGAACATCAACCGGACGGTCGGCACGATGCTCGGCCACGAGGTCACCCGGAAGTTCGGCGGCGCCGGACTGCCCGACGACACCATCGACATCACCTTCACCGGCTCCGCCGGCCAGTCCTTCGGCGCGTTCATCCCGCGCGGCGTCACGCTGCGGCTGGAGGGCGACGCCAACGACTACGTCGGCAAGGGCCTCTCCGGCGGCCGCGTCGTCGTCCGTCCCGACCGGGCCGCCAACCACCTGGCCGAGTACTCCACCATCGCGGGCAACACCCTCGCCTACGGCGCCACCGGCGGCGAGATGTTCCTGCGCGGCCGGGTCGGCGAGCGGTTCTGCGTCCGCAACTCCGGCGCCACCGTGGTGTCCGAGGGTGTCGGCGACCACGGCTGCGAGTACATGACCGGCGGCAAGGCCGTCGTCCTGGGCGAGACCGGACGCAACTTCGCGGCCGGCATGTCCGGCGGCACCGCCTACGTCATCGACCTCGACCCGAGCAACGTCAACCGCGAACTGCTCACCGCCGTCGAGGAACTCGACGCGGACGACCACCAGTGGCTGCACGACGTCGTGCGCCGCCACCACGAGGAGACCGGCTCCACCGTCGCCGAGAAGCTCCTCGCCGACTGGGACACGGCCAAGACGCGCTTCAAGAAGGTCGTTCCCCCCACCTTCAAGGCCGTGCTCGCCGCCAAGGACGCCGCCGAGCGAGCGGGACTCAGCGAGTCCGAGACCCACGAGAAGATGATGGAGGCGGCGATCAATGGCTGACCCCAAGGGCTTCCTGACCACCGACCGCGAGGTCGCCAAGAGCCGACCGGTCGAAGAGCGGGTCAAGGACTGGAACGAGGTCTACGTCCCCGGCTCCCTGCTGCCGATCATCAGCAAGCAGGCCGGCCGCTGCATGGACTGCGGCATCCCGTTCTGCCACAACGGCTGCCCGCTCGGGAACCTCATCCCCGAGTGGAACGACTACGCCTACCGGGAGGACTGGCAGGCCGCCATCGAGCGGCTGCACGCCACCAACAACTTCCCGGAGTTCACCGGCCGGCTCTGCCCCGCGCCGTGTGAGTCCGCCTGCGTGCTCGGCATCAGCCAGCCCGCGGTGACCATCAAGAACGTCGAGGTCAGCATCATCGACAAGGCGTGGGACAACGGGGACGTCACGCCGCAGCCGCCCGAGCGGCTGTCCGGCAAGACGGTCGCGGTGATCGGCTCGGGTCCGGCCGGACTGGCCGCCGCCCAGCAGCTCACCCGCGCCGGTCACACCGTCGCCGTGTTCGAGCGCGCCGACCGCATCGGCGGCCTGCTGCGCTACGGCATCCCCGAGTTCAAGATGGAGAAGCGGCACATCAACCGCCGCGTCGAGCAGATGCGCGCGGAGGGCACCAAGTTCCGCACCGGCGTCGAGATCGGCACGGACGTCAACGCCGCCGACCTGCGCCGCCGCTACGACGCCGTGGTGGTCGCCGCCGGCGCCACCACGGCGCGCGACCTGCCGGTGCCCGGCCGCGAGCTGCGCGGTGTGTACCAGGCCATGGAGTACCTGCCGCTGGCCAACAAGGTGCAGGAGGGCGACTTCGTCACCCCGCCGATCACCGCCGAGGGCAAGCACGTCGTGGTCATCGGCGGCGGCGACACCGGCGCCGACTGCGTGGGCACCGCCCACCGCCAGGGCGCCGCCTCCGTCACCCAGCTGGAGATCATGCCGAGGCCGGGCGAGGAGCGCTCCCAGGGCCAGCCCTGGCCGACGTTCCCCATGCTGTACAAGGTCACCTCCGCGCACGAGGAGGGCGGCGAGCGGGTCTACTCCGTCTCCACCACCCACTTCGAGGGCGACGAGGACGGCAACGTCCAGTGGCTGCACCTGGTCGAGGTCGAGTTCAAGGACGGCAAGCTGGAGCAGAAGCCCGGCACCGAGCGCCGGATCCCGGCGCAGCTGGTGACCCTCGCCATGGGCTTCACCGGCGTGGACCGGGTCAACGGCCTCGTCGAGCAGTTCGGCGTGGAGGTCGACGCGCGCGGCAACATCGTCCGCGACGCCGACTACCACACCGGCGCGGACGGCGTCTTTGTCGCCGGCGACGCCGGCCGCGGCCAGTCGCTGATCGTCTGGGCCATCGCCGAAGGCCGCTCCGCGGCCCGCGCGGTCGACCGCTACCTCACCGGCAGCAGCGCCCTCCCGGCCCCGGTCCGCCCCACGGACCGCGCACTCACCGTCTGACCTCTGACCCCAAGCTCCCGTACAACGGTGTACGGAATCGCCGCGGTGCCTGTCCTCACCCCCGACCGAGGGCGGGCGCCGCGGCACACTGCTGTCCGGGGGCGGACCGTCGTCCGGGGAACCGTCCCGCCCCCCGCCTCGTCACACCGGCAACCCCCCAAGGAGGCGAGATGCGACGAGTAGCGACGGCACTGGCGCTCGCGGCGGCCACCGCCCTGGCCGCGACCGGCTGCGCCAAGGACGACCAGACCGTGCGGACCGGCGGGCCCGGTGAGGAGCCGACCAAGAAGCAGACCCGGTTCGAGAAGCGGGCCGAGGTCATCGAGAACACCTGGCCCGAACGGCTCAAGCCGCTCGACGGCCGCCCCGACGAGATGCTGCCGCTGGAGAACGCCGAACGCCCCGACCCCGACAGCAGGACCCTCACCGTCATCGTCGGCCACGGCAACTGCGACAAGGACTGGGGCGCGCACCTGCACGAGACCGAGGACCTGGTGATCGTCGCCGGCTGGAAGAAGGAGGACAAGAACGTCGAGTTCTGCACCGAGCAGCTGGTCACCGACAAGGTGAAGCTGAAGCTCGACGAGAAGTTCGGCGACCGCACGATCGTCGACGCCGCGACCGGCCGCCAACTCCCCCACGAGAAGGCCGAGTAGCCCTTCCTGGGGCCGCCAGGTCGTGATCGGAGTTCGGGGCAGCGCCCCGGTTTCGGGAACTTGTGGGGGTCCCTCCCCCGGCCGGAGGCTGGGGGAGGGGTCGGGGAACTGGAACCCGTCCGGCCGCGCACCTGGCGGTGGCGCTACGCCAAACTGTCGATCGTCGCGCCGCCGCCCGCGCCGCTGCGCGGCGCCGGCGGCGCGATGCCGCACCCTGTGACCACGTCACATCGAGGGGAGCGGCCATGAGAACGCGACTGATCGCCGTCGGCGCGGCCCTGGGCCTGCTGGCCTGCGGCGCCGCCGGCTGCGGAGGCAGCGGCAGCGCCGACGACCGCGCCCTGACGGTCTGGATCATGGAGGGCACCAATCCGGACTCCCGCCCCTTCTTCAAGGAGGTCCGCGAGGCGTTCACCGAGCGGACGGGTGCGGATCTGAAGGTGCAGTACGTGCCGTGGCCGGACGCGCACGACAAGTTCACCAAGGCGATGGCGGGCGGCACGACGCCGGATGTGGCGGAGGTCGGTTCGACGTGGACGACCGAGTTCGCCGACGCCGGCGCGCTGGTGGACCTCACGGACCGCACGGGGCGGGCGGGTCTCGACAAGGATCTGGTCTCCGGGCTGCGGGAGGCCGCGACGCACGAGGACCGCCTCTACGGCGTGCCCTGGTACGCCGGCGTCCGCGCCCTGCTCTACCGCAAGGACGTGTTCGACAAGCACGGCCTGTCCGCGCCCACCACCTGGAAGGAACTCCAGGAGACCGCCGTCCGGCTGAAGAGCCTCGAACCGAGGATGATCCCGTTCCCCGTCGTCGGGGACAGCGAGTACGCGCTGGACGCCTTCATCTGGGGTGCCGGCGGTCACCTGGCCGTGCAGAAGGACGGGCGGTGGAAGTCGGCCGTCGACAGCCGGAAGTCCGTGGAGGGCATCCGCTTCTACACCGACCTCGCCACCCGGCACGGCGTCTCCACCAAGGCGGCGGCCACGTGGAACGAGGCCGATCTGGTCGACCACCTGACGGCCGGCAGGGTGGCGATGGCCGTCTCCGGCAGCTGGACGCCGTCCGCCGTGCTGGCGGCCGCGCCCGAGCTGAAGGGGAAGCTCGCCGCCGCCCCCATCCCCGGTCCGAAGGGGGGCGTCAGCCCGTCCTTCCTCGGCGGCTCGCATCTGGCGGTGTTCAACACCGCCAAGGACCAGGAGCTCGCCTGGGAGCTGGTCGAACTGCTCAGCGACGCCGAGTTCACCGCCAAGTGGGCCGAGCAGTCCGGGTACTTCCCCGGTCAGCGTCCGCTGGTGGAGAAGGTGAGGGACGGCGGCGAACCGCTGGTGGCGCCGTTCGCCCGGCAGATGCTGGAGGGCGGGACCACCGTGCCCACGACGCCCGCGTACGGGCAGGTGCAGGGCAGGAAGACGCTCGCCCAGATGGTGCAGGCCATCCTGACCGGTAAGAAGGACGTCGAGCGGGCGGCGGCCGACGCGGCCAGGGACATGGACCGGACCTTTGGCGACTGAGGCAC
>NZ_WMLF01000151.1 GCF_014156695.1 Streptomyces durbertensis
CCTCAGGCGCCGCGCAGTTCGGCGCCGGTGCGGGTGGCGGCGGCGGTGACCGCGGCCTCCCGGGCGGCGCCGGCCTCCTCGGCGGTCAGCGTGCGGTCCTTGGCCCGGAACCGCAGCGCGTACGCGAGCGACTTGCGTCCCGCGCCGAGCTGTTCACCGGTGTAGACGTCGAACAGCCGCAGGGACTCCAGCAGTTCACCGGCGCCCTCGCGCAGCGCCGCCTCCACGTCGGCGGCCGGCACGGCGGCGTCCACGACCAGGGCGACGTCCTGGGTGGCGACGGGGAACGTCGACACCTCGGGCGCGGTGACCGGTCCGCCGGCGGCCCGCTCCAGCGCGTCGAGGTCGAGTTCCATGGCGCTGCTCCGGGCCGGCAGGCCGAACGCCTTCGTCACCCGGGGGTGCAGCTCACCGGCGTGGCCGACTACCTGCTCGACACCGTCCACCTCGACACTCAGGCGCGCACAGCGGCCGGGGTGCCACGGGCCGTACTGCCCGGCGGTGATCCGCAGGTCCGCGCCGGCCGCGCGGGCGACCGTGCGGGCCGCCTCGACCGCGTCCGCCCACAGCGCCGGACGGCCCTCGCCCCACCAGCCGGGCAGCTCGCGGGAGCCGGAGAGCACCACGGCGACGTGCCGGGGCTGGGCGGGCAGCGCCGCGTCCAGCTCGGCGACCTCGTCGTCACTCGGCCGCCGGTCCACCGGCAGGCGCACGGCGTGGCCGCCGTCCTCGCGGGGGTGGAAGACCAGACCGGTCTCGAAGAGCGCCACGTCGTGGTTGCCCCGGCCCTCGTTGCGGCGCAGCGCGCCGAACAGGCCCGGCAGCAGCGTGGTGCGCATCTCCGGCTCCTCGTCGGAGAGCGGGTTCTGGATGCGCACGGTGCGGCGGGCCGGGTCGTCGGCGGCGAGCTGGAGCCGGTCGAAAGCGGCCTCGCCGACAAACGGGTAGCTCAGCGCCTCGGTGTAGCCGGCGCCGGCGAGCGCCCGGCCGACGCGGCGGTGCAGCCGCTGCCGCCCGGTGAGGCCGCGGCCGGCCGGCGGGCGCGGCAGGGTGGAGGGCAGCGACTCGTAGCCCTCCAGCCGGATGACCTCCTCGGCCAGGTCGTTCGGCGCGTTGAGGTCGGGCCGCCAGCTGGGCACGGTGACGGTCAGCTCGTCGGCGCCGTACACGTCGCAGCCGACCTGCTGGAGGCGGCGTACGACGGCCTCCCGGCCGTAGCTCATGCCGGCCACCCGGTCGGGGTGGTCGGCGGCCATCCGGATCGTGCGCGGGCCGCCGGGGGTGGCGACCTCGGTGACGCCGGCCTCGGCGCTGCCGCCGGCCAGCAGGACCAGCAGGTCGACGGTGCGCTGGGCGGCGGCGGAGGCCGCCTGCGGGTCGACGCCGCGCTCGAAGCGGCGGGACGCCTCGGAGCCGAGCTTGTGGCGGCGGGAGGTGCGGGCGATGGCGATCGGGTCGAAGTGCGCGGCCTCGATCACGATCTCGCGGGTGCCGGTGACCTCGCCGTTCTCCGCGTCGACGGCGGTGTCGGCGATCTCGGTGCCGGCACCGCCCATCACACCGGCGAGGCCGATGGGGCCGGAGTCGTCGGTGATGACCAGGTCCTCGGCGTCCAGGACCCGGGTGACGCCGTCAAGCGTGGTCAGCTTCTCGCCTGCCTCCGCGCGCCGCACGCCGATCGTGCCCCGCACCCGGGAGCGGTCGTAGGCGTGCAGCGGCTGGCCGAGTTCGAGCATCACGTAGTTGGTGATGTCGACAGCCAGCGAGATCGGCCGCATGCCGGCCTTCTGGAGGCGGCGCTGGAGCCAGATCGGCGAGCGGGCCTCGGGGTTGACGCCGGTCACCGCGCGGGCGGTGAACCGGTCGCAGCCGGCGGCGTCGGCGACCTCGACGGCGGGACCGTAGTCGTTGGGCGCGGGCACGTCCAGCAGCGCCGGGTCGCGCAGCGGCACGCCGTAGGCGGTGGCCGCCTCACGCGCCAGGCCGCGCATGGACAGGCAGTAGCTGCGGTCCGGGGTGACGGCGATGTCCAGCACCTCGTCGACCAGTTCCAGCAGCTCGACGGCGTCGGTGCCGACCTCGTACTCCGGCGGCAGCACGATGATGCCGTCGTGGTCGTCGGAGATACCCAGCTCGGAGGCGGAGCAGATCATGCCCTCGGAGACCTTGCCGTAGGTCTTCCGCGCGGCGATCTTGAACCCGCCGGGCAGCTCGGCGCCGGGCAGCACCACGACGACCTTGTCGCCGACGGCGAAGTTCCGGGCGCCGCAGATGAGGTTCTGCGGCTCGCCGGTGCCGTTGGCGTCGCCGACGTCGACCTGACACCAGCGGATCGGCTTCTTGAACTCGGTCAGCTCCTCGATCGCGAGGACCCGGCCGACCACCAGGGGGCCCTTGAGGCCCTGGCCGAGCTGCTCGACCGTCTCGACCTCCAGGCCGGCGGCGATCAGCTTGGCGGCGACGTCACGGCCGGTCTGCCCCTCGGGCAGCTCGACGTACTCCCGCAGCCAGGAAAGCGGGGCGCGCATCAGATCTCCATCCCGAACGGCCGGGTGAAGCGCACGTCACCCTCGACCATGTCTCGCATGTCCTCGACGTTGTGGCGGAACATCAGCATCCGTTCGATGCCGAACCCGAAGGCGAAGCCGCTGTACTTCTCCGGGTCCACCCCGCAGGCCACCAGCACGCGCGGGTTGACCATGCCGCAGCCGCCCAGCTCGATCCAGCCCTCGGAGGAGCAGGTCCGGCAGGGCCGGTCCGGGTTGCCCACCGACTCGCCGCGGCAGACGTAGCAGACCATGTCCATCTCGGCGGACGGCTCGGTGAAGGGGAAGTAGTTGGGCCGCAGCCGGGTCTTCATGCCGTCGCCGCCGAACAGCGCCTGGACCATGTGGTCCAGGGTGCCCTTGAGGTCGGCCATGGTCAGGCCCTCGTCCACGGCCAGCAGTTCCACCTGGTGGAAGACCGGGGTGTGGGTGGCGTCCAGCTCGTCGGTGCGGAAGACCTTGCCGGGGCACACCACGTACACCGGCGGCTCGCGGTCCAGCAGCGAGCGGATCTGCACCGGGGAGGTGTGGGTGCGCAGGACGACGCCGGACTCGCCCTCGGCGGAGCCGGAGTCGATCTCCTGCGGCCGCTCACCGTGGATGAAGAAGGTGTCCTGCATGGTGCGGGCCGGGTGGTCGGGGTGGAAGTTCAGGGCGTCGAAGTTGAACCACTCCGCCTCCACCTCCGGGCCCTCGGCCACCTCGTAGCCCATCGCGACGAAGACGTCCTCGACGCGCTCCATGAGCGTGGTCAGCGGGTGCCGCCCGCCGGCGGGGACGCGGTCGTGGGGCAGGGTGACGTCGACCGCCTCCTGCACCAGGACGCGCTCGTCCCGCTCGGCCTCCAGCACCGTCTGGCGCTCCTTGAGCGCCTTGGAGACGACGCCGCGCGCCTGGCCGACCCGCTTGCCCGCGTCCGCCTTGGCGTGCGGGGGCAGGGCGCCGATCTCCCGGTTGGCCAGGGCCAGCGGGGAGCGGTCTCCGGCGTGCGCGGCCTTGACCTCCTTGAGCGCGTCCAGGTCGCCGGCGGCGGCGATCGCGGCCAGCGCCTCGTCCCGCGCCCGCTCGACCGCTTCCGGTTTCAGTGCTTCGACCTCGACTGGGTCGTACGACTTGTTGGGTGCCGACATCTCTTCCCGTACTTCCGATTGGCTGGCTCGCGCGTGCCCGAGGGCCCCTCGCCCAGCCGACACGATCTTCGTTCGCGGGTGGTCTGAGCTGCGGGTGCCGAAGAACGAGTCTACGGGGCGGCGCGCGGTGACTGGTCTGCGGCAAGCCCGCGGGCCGCGCTCCGGTGTGCTGCTCCGACCCGTGAGGGTCAGGCGAGCGCCGCCGGGGTGCCCACGGGCAGGGTAAATCGGAACTCGGCGCCGCCGGAGGCGGACCGGCCGACGGTGATCGTGCCGCCGTGGGCCTCGACGATGCCCTTGACGATGTACAGGCCCAGGCCGGTGCCGCCGCGCTTGCTGCCCCGCCAGAAGCGGGTGAACACGCGGCCCATCGACTCCTCGGGAATGCCCGGGCCCTCGTCGCTCACGGTGACGGTTGTCCCTTCCTGACCGCGTCGGTGTGCGGCGTCGGGGCCCGTACGGGCGGCCGGCGCCACCTCGATGGTGACCGATCCCTCGCCGTGGCGCACGGCGTTTTCCAGCAGGTTGGCCAGCACCTGGTCGACCTTGTCCGGGTCGGCCCACAGGGCGGGCAGCGGGCCGGCCGTCTCGACCCGGAAGCGCTCTGCCGGGATGCCGGCGGCGACGTGCGCCTCGACGTGGCGGTGCACGGCGGCGGCCATGTCCACCGGCTGCCGGCGGACCTCCAGCCGACCGGAGTCGATGCGGGAGATGTCCAGGAGTTCGGCGATGAGGCGGGTCACCCGGTTCGCGTCGGCGTCGACCGTCTCCAGCATGAGCCGCTTCTGGTCGTCGGTGAACCGCTCCCACTTGGCGAGCAGCGTCGCGGTGAAGCCCTTGACGGAAGTGAGCGGCGAGCGCAGCTCGTGCGCGACGGTGGCGATCAGCTCGGCCTGGCCGCGTTCGGTGCGGCGGCGGGCCTCGGTGTCGCGCAGCGCGACGACCAGCCGGTGCAGCGGCCCGGTGGGGTGCCGGCGCACGTAGGTGGCGGAGACCAGCACCTCGCGGCCGCCGGGCAGCAGCAGGTTCCGCTCGGGCTGGCGGGTGCGGGTGGCCAGGCCGTGGAAGGGGTCGGTCAGCTGCCACCAGCGGCGGCCTTCGAGGTCCTCCAGCGGCAGCACGGCCTCGATGTGCCGGCCGAGCGCGTCGGCGGGGCGTACGGCGGTGATGCGGGCGGCGGCGGCGTTGAAGCACAGCACGCGCCCTTCGGAGTCGGCGACGACCAGCCCGTCGGGGAGGTCGTCGGGGGAGACACCGCTCTGGTGGAGCGTGCCGAACGGTACGGGCGGCACGTCGTGGCGACGGGCGGAGTCCGCCCGGCCGGCGCCTTCGGACGTCCTGACGTCCATCCCCTCTTCACCCCCAGTGCCGTACGGCCCGGGTTCCACGGGCCCGCAGGTCAGCTCACCCTACTAGGTGGAGGTGACGGAACGGCACCCTCCGGCGGCACGCTGTGCCCGGGCGGACGCGTAGAGGCACACGGCGGCGGCGGTGGCCAGGTTGAGGCTTTCCGCCCGCCCGTGGATCGGAACGCGCACCACCTCGTCCGCGAGTGCGCGGGTCTCCGCCGGCAGGCCCCAGGCCTCGTTGCCGAAGATCCAGGCGGTGGGGCCGCCCATGGCGCCCCGGTCCAACTCGTCGTCGAGGTCGCTCTCGCCGGCGCCGTCGGCGGCCAGGACCCGCAGGCCGGCCTCCCGCAGGCCGTGTACGGCGTCCTCCACCGGTACGCCGACGGCGACCGGGAGGTGGAAGAGGGAGCCGACGGAGGCGCGGACGGACTTGGGGTTGTAGAGGTCCACCGAGGCGTCGGTGAGCACCACGGCGTCCGCTCCGGCGGCGTCGGCGCAGCGCAGCACGGTCCCGGCGTTGCCGGGGTCGCGGACGTGGGCGAGGACGGCGACCAGGCGGGGGCGGGCGGCGAGCACGTCGGCGAACGGGGTGTCGAGGAAGTGGCAGACCCCGATGAGCCCCTGCGGGGTGACCGTCTGGGAGATCTCGGCCATGGTCGCGTCCGAGGCGGTCAGCACCCGGGCCCCGGCCGCCCGGGCGGCCTCGACGACGTCGGCGTGCCGTTCGGCGGCCTCGGCGGTGGTGAACAACTCGACGAGCGTGGGGCGGCCGTCGGCGTCGCGGTGGCCGACCGCCTCGCGCACGGCCTGCGGCCCCTCGGCGAGGAACCGGCGTTCCTTGGCGCGGACATTGCGGCGGACCAGCCGGCGGGCGGCGGCGACACGCGGGTTGCGCGGGGAGATCGGCTCGTCGGTGCCCATGGGTGCGGCGTACTCGCTTCTGCGTCGGCGGGGCGGGTTCGGGGCGTCGGGATGACCCGACGGTCGGACGGATCGGGAGCGCGCGCCCGGACACGGCTGACCCGCAGGCGTCCGGTGTCGCCTGCGGGTCAGATCACGCTGTTGTCCGGCGCTGCCGTCGTCCGGCCGATCAGGCGGCCTTCGGAGCGTTGACGTCGCTCGGCAGGGCCTTCTGGGCGACCTCGACGAGCGCGGCGAACGCGTTCGGGTCGTTGACCGCGAGGTCCGCGAGGATCTTGCGGTCGACGGCCACCTCGGCGGCCTTCAGACCCTGGATGAAGCGGTTGTAGGTGATGCCGTTGGCGCGGGCCGCCGCGTTGATCCGCTGGATCCACAGCTGACGGAAGTCGCCCTTGCGCTTCTTCCGGTCGTTGTAGTTGTAGACGAAGGAGTGGGTGACCTGCTCCTTGGCCTTGCGGTAGAGGCGGGAGCGCTGGCCGCGGTAGCCGCTGGCCTGCTCCAGGATCGCCCGGCGCTTCTTGTGGGCGTTGACCGCCCGCTTGACGCGTGCCACGTGAAAACTCCTTGTAGCGGGGTCGGGGTTGACTCACCCGACCCGGAAATCGATGGGGTCCCGGTCTGGGTCGTGTCCCGGTGCGTGCTGGTGGCCGCTCCGGGACAGCCGACTCACTTGCCGAGAAGCTTCTTGATCTTCTTGGCGTCGGCCGGAGCCATCTCGACCTTGCCCGCAAGGCGGCGCGTCAGCGTCGACGGCTTGTGCTCGAGAAGGTGGCGGCGGCCGGCACGCTGGCGCATCACCTTGCCGGAGCCGGTGAGCTTGAAGCGCTTGCTCGCACCACTGTGCGTCTTGTTCTTCGGCATGTCGCCGTTCTCTCCTCGTCGGTGGCGTTTCCGCCCGGGGGCCCGGGTCCTGCGAACCGGCAGGCGGAAACGTCAGCTGTTCGGTTGGTTCTCCGGCGGCCGGACGGGTCCGGCCGCGGACGGGAGGCTCACGCCTCGGCGGAATCCTCCGGGGACTCGCTGCCCCGCAGACGCTCCGCCTTGCGGGCGGCCTGCGCCTCGCGGGCCTCGGCCATGGCCTCGGTCTTCTTCTTGTGCGGGCCGAGGACCATGATCATGTTCCGGCCGTCCTGCTTCGGGTTCGACTCCACGAAGCCGAGCTCCTGGACGTCCTCCGCGAGCCTCTGCAGCAGCCGGTAGCCCAGCTCGGGCCGGGACTGCTCACGACCGCGGAACATGATCGTGATCTTGACCTTGTCACCCTGCTTGAGGAACCGGACGACGTGACCCTTCTTGGTGTCGTAGTCGTGCGGGTCGATCTTCGGCCGGAGCTTCATCTCCTTGATGACCGTGTGCGCCTGGTTCTTGCGCGCCTCACGGGCCTTCATAGCCGACTCGTACTTGAACTTCCCGTAGTCCATGAGCTTGCACACGGGCGGACGCGCGGTCGCGGCCACCTCGACGAGGTCGAGATCGTACTCACTGGCAAGCTCCAGTGCCTTCGCGAGCGGCACGATGCCGACCTGCTCGCCACTGGGACCGACGAGTCGCACCTCGGGGACGCGAATCCGGTCGTTGATACGGGGCTCGGCGCTGATGAGGCCTCCTCGGTTAGCACCACGCGGTTGCCTGGCGGACAGCCGCGTAACGTCTGGGTTCGTGGACCGCCCCGCTGGAAGCCGTGACGCGCAAAACGCCCCGGACGGGGACACAGGCAGGGCTCCTACAGACGGAGCACCGCCACGATCACCGCGGGGCGCAGTCTGACCTCGTGACCCGCCGACTGGACGTCGATCGGGTGGGAGCTGGGTGGAGCCTCCACTTGCGGGTCGGGCACAACGGCACCCGACCGGTCGACCTCCATCGTACACGAGCCCGGACACCGTTCACGCCGGGGTCCCACGGCCCCGGGGCGGCGCCCGCTCCCCGCTCGCCTAGGCTGGCACCCGTCCCATCCTCCCACCGGGACGGCCTCTCCTCCCGCCGGGACGGGCCGGCCGCCCGGCGCACAGACGAAGAGAGCCATGAGCGACGCCACTCCCCAGGACCCCCGGCCCGGCTTCGAGGCCATGACCCGAGACATCGCGGACGTGCCCGCGGTCGAGGTGATCACCACCGTGGCGGTGCACCTGATGAGCTCGGCCGCCGTGAACCTCGGCCTGGCCGAGGGCGGGGAGGAGCACCGGGACCTCGACGAGGCCCGCAAGCTCATCCACGCGCTCGCCGGCCTGGTCACCGCCAGCGCCACCGAGATCGGCTCCTACCACGCGGCCCCGCTGCGGGACGGCCTGAAGTCCCTCCAGCTGGCGTTCCGCGAGGCGTCGCTGGTGCCGGACGAGCCGGGCCAGGGCCCGGGCGAGAAGTTCACCGGCCCGGTCTACGGCTGACCCCGCCCCGAGCGGTTTCCCGGAGCGGCGGCCCCGGCGCGCCGCCGCGACGGCGGGCGGGCCGACCGGTAGTGCTTGAGGGCATGCGCGCACTTGTCGTCAACTGCACCCTCAAGCCCTCCCCCGAACCCTCCAACACCGAGGCGCTCGCCGAGGTCGTCGCCGCCGAGCTGCGCCGCCGCGACGTGACCGTGGACACCGTGCGGGCGGTGGACCTGAACCTGCGGCCGGGAGTGGAAACCGACATGGGCGACGGCGACGACTGGCCCGCCGTCCACGCCCGCGTCCTCGACGCGCAGATCCTGGTCATCGCCTCCCCCACCTGGCTGGGCCGCCCCTCGTCGGTGGCCCAGCGGGTGCTGGAACGCATGGACGCCATGCTGAGCGAGACCGACGACGAGGGCCGCCCGGTGGCCTTCAACCGGGTCGCCGGAGTGGTGGTGACCGGCAACGAGGACGGCGCGCACCACGTGATCAGCGAGATCAGCGGCGCCCTCGTCGACATCGGCTACACCGTGCCGGGCCAGTCCTGGACGTACTGGCACCTGGGCCCGGGGCCGGGACCCGACTACCTGGACGAGACCCGGGGCCGGGACTGGTCGCACTCCACGGGACGGGCGATGGCCGCCAACCTGCACGGCGTCGCCCTAGCCCTTCAGGCGAACCCGCTGTCGGCACCGCCCTCCTAGGGCGTGTCGCCGCCGTCCGCCGGGTGGCTCCGGCGGTCGTAGAGCGGGCGGCCGGGCAGGTCGCCGTCCGGCGGCAGCAGCGCGAGCTGGAGGCCGCGCACGAGGCGTTCCCGCAGCAGTTCGTCGGCCGCGAGCGCCCGCGCCACCGCGCCACCGGTCTCGGCCGGTGCGGCGGCAGGGGCGAGCCGCAGCGCGAGCACCCCGTCGGCGTCTCCGCCCGGGGTGAGGGTGGCCGCGTCGACGCCCTGCTGGCCGGCCAGCAGGGCGCGCAGGGCGGCGTGGACCTCCGGGTCCTCGGCGGGCGGCAGGGCGGTGTCCCGGCCCTGCGCGAGCGCGCGCAGGGCGGGCCCGGTGAGCTGGTACGTGACCGGGCCCGCGAGATCGACGACGAGGGTGTCGGCGCCCTCGTGGAAGGTCGCCTGGAGGGCCTGACCGAGGCCGACGGCGACCGGGCGGGCGTCGGGCCGCCAGCGGGCGAGGGTGTCGGTGGAGGTGAAGGCGGGCAGGGCCCGGCGGCCGCCGGGCGCGTTGAGCGTGGGCACCGCCATGTCGCTGGTCTTCTCCCGGCGCAGCCCGTCGGGGCCGGTCTCCACCTCCCCGAGGACGGCGACCACCGGGACCAGCAGTCGGGCTCCGGAGAGCAGCCGCAGCAGTTCCGGTTCGGTGGTCGGGTCCGCCTGCCAGGCGGCGAGGGCCGCCGCGAGCCCGGGGTCGGCCGAGCCGTCGTCCCCCGCGTAGCCGGGGTCTGGGATGTTCTTGAGCGCCACCCGCTGAGCCTATCGCCGTGCCCGACGCCGCCGGTCGGCCGGTGGCGTCGGGGCGGGCGGCGATGCCCGGAGGACTAGACGGGCGGGGGTGCCGTAGCGCCGTGCTCCGGGGCGTCCTCCGGGCCGCGCCGACGGCCGGCGGTGCGGTAGAGGACGACCGCCCCGCCCACGAAGAGCGCGCCGAGCACGCCCGCGGTCGGTGCCAGCCAGCCGGCCGGGGTCGCGCTCGCGACGGGGCCCCCGCCGAAGAACTCCTCGGGGTAGGGCTCGGGGCTCGCGTGGTGGGGGGTCGGCCGGACGGTCGCGCCGACCTCGATGGCGGCCGCCGCGTCGACCACGCCCGTGCCCAGCGCGTCGTTGCGTCCGCCGGCGGGTGTGTTGCGGGCGGTGTCCGCGAGCAGTCGTTTGACCTGCGCGGGGCTCAGCTCCGGGTAGGCGCTGCGGACCAGCGCGGCGACGCCGGAGACGGCCGCGGCCGCGGCGCTGGTGCCCCAGCCCTTGTAGTAGCTGCCGTCCGGGTCGGCTATGACGATGTCCTTGCCGGGCGCGCTGACGGTGGCGTACCAGCGGCGGGTGCTGAAGGAGGCCCGGGCGCCGTTGCGGTCGACGGCGGTCACCGCGATGACACCCGGGTAGGCGGCCGGGTAGGAGACCCGGTCGCCCTTCTCGCCGCCGTTGCCGGCGGAGGCGACCACCACGGCGCCCTTGCGCAGCGCGTAGCGGACGGCCGCGTCCTCCTTGGGGTCGGGGTGGGCGGAGGCGCTGTCGTCGCCGAGCGAGAGGTTGATCACGTCGGCGCCCTGGTCGACCGCCCAGCGGATGCCTTCGGCGAGCGCCCCGCCCCGGGTCGCGCGGGCCCGGCGGCGCTGCGGGTCCTCGTCCTCCAGCAGCACCCGCACGGGGAGGATCTGCGCCTCGGGTGCGATGCCGATGACTCCGTCGCCACCGCCCGGGCCGTGGCCGCGGGCAGCGATGATGCCGGCCATGGCGGTGCCGTGCCGGGCCCAGGTGCGGTCGCCGCGCCGGGCGCCGAAGCCCACCGCGTCCTTGCCCTCCAGCACCGCGCCTCGCAGATCGCGGTGCTCGGCGTCGACGCCGGTGTCCAGGACGGCGACGGTGACGCCGGCGCCCTTGGTGGTCTTCCAGGCCTCGCGGGCCCCGATCGTGTCCAGCGACCACTGGCGGTCGCGGATCTCGTCGGCCCGCGCGGTCGAGGCGGGCTGGACCAGCAGCAGCGCGGCGACAAGCGCGGCGGCCGCGCGTGCGCGGCGGAGGGCGCGCGGGGCTGTCATCGGGCCTCCACGGTCCGGGCGGCGGCCCGGCGCACGCCGCGCTCCACGCGGTCGGCGATGCCCTGGGCGTCGTGGCCGAGTCCGGCCTGGGCGGCGGCGGTGGTCTCGCCGCGGCGGACGGCCTGGGCGGCGGGCTGCGGGTCGCTGACGTTGCGGCCGTCGGCGAAGCCGGTGACGGCGAACACCACGATGGGCGCGTCGGCCAGCACGCGGACCGTCCAGCTGGCCCGCTGGGCGTCGCCGAAGCCGGCGGCGGCCGTGCCGCGCACCGGGTAGGGGCGGGGCATCAGGTCGGGG
>NZ_WMLF01000152.1 GCF_014156695.1 Streptomyces durbertensis
GTCAGGTGGGCAGCCGCTCCAGCGAGTTCCGTACCCGGCTGCCCACCTGACGCTGGACCCGGGCGCCCTGGCGGAAGAACTGCATCTTGTTCGAGTGGTTCTGCCGGTTGTAGGCGACCTGGTGGGCGGTGGTGACGCTGCGCTGCTCCTGTTGCGCCACGTCCGCCAGCCAGGCCCGGTACTCGTCCTCCCAACGGCGGCGGGCCGCCGCCTTGGCCGAGAGGAAGCCGGCGTAACCGTCGCCGTACCGGCGCACGGCGTGCCTCGCACCGTCCACTTCGAGAATCGTGCTGGTCACCCGGTCGAGGAACGTCCGGTCGTGGCATACGGCGACCACCGTGCCCCGGTGCGCGCGGACACGTTCCTCAAGCCACTCCAGCGACGGCACGTCCAGGTGGTTGGTGGGCTCGTCCAGCAGCAGCAGTTCGGACTCGGACGCGAGGGCGCAGGCCAGGGACAGACGGGCCAGCTCCCCTCCGGCGAGACTGTCGATCCGACGACCGTGGTCCAGCCCGCCGAGGCCGAGTTCGGCGAGCGCGACGCGCACCCGGGCGTCCGCCTGGTAGCCGTCGCGTGCCTCGAAGCGGGCGACGAGCTTCGCGTACGCGTCGAGGGCCGGGCCGTCGGCGTCCGTCAGCCGGTGCTCCGCCTCCTCGATGAGTCGCTCCAACTCACGGATGTCCGCGAGCGTGTGGTCGACGAAGCCGGCGACGGTGGTGTGCGGAGGCAGCTCGACACGTTGCCCCAGCAGAGCCGTGCCGCGTTCCGTCTGCACCGTCACCTCGCCGGTGTCGGGTGACTCCCGCCCGGACATCAGGCGCAGCAGCGTCGACTTGCCGGCGCCGTTGTCGCCGACCACGCCGACGACCTCACCGGGGCGGACGGTGAGTGAGACCTGGTCGAGCACCACCTGGCCGTCGTAGGCCTTGGACACGTCCTGAAGACTGAGCTGGAAGGGCATCTGTGGGTCTCCTGACGTCGACTTCTGGCGACTGTACACCGTATAAGAGGGTCGTGTGGGCGCCCGCGTCAGCCACGTCAGCGCCATGTGGACGACCGGATCGACACTCGGCTCGCGCGCGTCAAGACGCCTCCGTTGACGGCCGGCCAGGGTGACGGCGCGGCATGCACGGCGCACGGCCTATCCGATCCAGGAGAGACAACCGATGACCAACGACATCTCTGCCGGCATGCTCACCGACGTTCGGCCGGCGTCCGCCGGCACGGAGCCGGCAGGCGACGCCCCCACGCCCGCCCGGCGGACGCCGCTGACCGAGGAGCAACTCGGCCTGCTGGTCGAGCACCGCGCGAACCCCGCGGCCTCCCCGTACAACGTGCCGCTCGCCGTCGACCTGCGCGGCCCCCTGGACCCGGCGGCGCTCGACCGGGCACTGACGGCCCTGACCCGACGGCACCCGATGCTCTCCGCCCGGGTGGTCGACGACGGCGGCCTGCCCGAACTGGAGCTGCTCCCCGGCCGGCGCCCGCCTCTGGAGCGAGGCGACCGTCCTCTCGGCACGGATGCCCGGGCGACCGGCTGCGACAGCACCATGCTGCTGGCCACCGCACGTCGCGAACTGGACCTGGAACGGGACGGCGTGCTGCGAGCCGTACTGCTGCGGCACGACGAGCGACACCACACCCTGCTGCTGGTCATCCACCACCTGGTGCTCGACGGCGAGTCCACCGGCATCCTGCTCGCCGACCTGGTGGCCGCCTACCAGCACGGCGAACTCCCGACCGAGGGCCCCGCCGAGTTCGCCGACTACGCCGCCGAGCGTGCCGAGACCGCGGGGCGGGAGGACCACAGGGCGCTGGAAGCCTACTGGCGGGAAAGGCTCAGCGACGCCGACACCGTCGTCGACTTCCCCCTGGACACCCCCCGCCCGGCCGAGAGTCCGGGCGGAAACGCAGCCGACGGTGCGCCGCGCGAGGGCCTGGTGTCCGTTGAGGTGGACGCCGCGCTCTCCGCCGAGATCAGCCGGTTCTCCCGGGAGCACCGCGCCGGCTCGGCTTCCGTGCTGCTCGCCGCCTACCTCAAGGCGCTGGCCACCTACGCCCGCCAGCAAGCGCCGACCGTTGCCGTCCCGCTCGGCGTCCGGGGCGATCTGCGTTTCGAGGAGACGGTCGGGTACTTCGTCCGCACCCTCCTGGTCCGCTGCCCCGACCAGGGCGAACTGACCGCCGCCGACTTCGTGTCCAGGGTCCAGACCGAGCTCGCGCGGGCCGTGGACCACTCCCGCCTGCCGTTCCCCCGCATCGCCAGGCTGCTGCCGGGCGCCGACCGCGCGGCACCCGACGAGGCGTTCAACTGCACCTTTGTCATGCACAGTTGGGCAGACCCATCGGCCTCCGCCGAGGGCCTGCGGCTGCCGAACGGGCTGTGCGTACGGTGGCGAGAGGACGTCCCCACCCCGGGCCTGGGCCTGCTCACGCTGGAGCTGTACGAAGGCGAGGGCCGCGTGCGCGGACGGCTCAAGTACGACGCGGCGCGGATCGCGGCCGGCACCGCCGAGGCGTTCACCGACCACGTCCTCGCGCTGGCGGCGCAGTTCGTCCGCGAGCCCGGACGCCCGGTGCTCGAACTCGACGGCCTCAGCGGCCGGGCCCGCGCGACCCTCGACCGACTCAACGCCACCGACCACCCGATCCCGGACGTCGACGTCGACACTCTGATCCGCCGGCGCGCAGCCGACCAGCCCGACCTGGTGGCTGTCGAGTTCGGTGATCGGACCTGGACCTACCGGCAGCTCGACCAGCATGTCGACGCCTACGCCGCCGGCCTCCTGAGCCACGGTGTCCGCGCCGGCGACCTCGTCGGAGTGATGGTGCCGCGAACCGACGAGGCGGTCGCGGTACTGCTCGCGGTGCTGCGCGTCGGCGCGGCCTACGTACCGATCGACCCGGCCCATCCGGAGGCCAGGCGGCGGCATGTCGTGGACAGCAGCGGCATGCGGACCGTCCTCGTCGACGCGACTACCGAGGACCTCTGCCCCCGCGGGCCCGACCCGGTCCGCGTCGAGACCCTCGCCGTGCCCCGGTCACTCCCGACGGCGGCACCGAGCGCGGGCGGTCCGACAGCGGACAGCGCGCTCCACGTCCTCTACACCTCCGGTTCCACCGGTCTGCCCAAGGGCGTTCAGCTCAGCCACCGGGCACTCGCCACCGATGTCCTCGCGGCCGTACGACACTTCGACGTCAAACCCAGCGACGCCATGCTGCTGAAAGCGCCGTTCACCTTCGACGTGAGTGCCCACGAGATGCTGGTCGCACTCGTCGCCGGAGCCAGACTGGTGGTCGCCCCGCCCGACGCCGAACGCGACCCCGACCTGCTGGCCGAGACGTTGGACCGGCACGGCGTCACCGTGCTGCACCTCGTACCCTCCCAGCTGAGGCTGTTGCTCGACGCCGAGGCCTTCCCCGCCAACCGCACCCTGCGGACGGTCGTCAGCACCGGGGAGTCGCTGCCCAACGAACTGCGCGTGGCCTTCGAAGCCCTGCACCCGGCTCGCCTGCACAACGCCTACGGGCCCACCGAGACCTCCTACTCGACGGTCTTCTCCTGGCCACGCGGGGACGACGGCCTGTGGACGCGCCGCGCGGAGGTGCCGATCGGGGTCCCCTTCGACAACATCCGCTGCCACGTACTCGACGAGCGGCAACAGCCTCTTCCTCCCGGGGCCCCGGGCGAGCTGTGGATCGGCGGCGGCACCGTCTCGGACGGCTACCTGGGCGACCCGGAACGCACGGCGGACCGGTACCGCCTGCTCGACCTCGGCGACAACCGCCCCGGTCCGGTCTACCGGACCGGGGACCTGGTCAGGCTGCTGCCGGACGGGTCGTTGACCCACCTCGGCCGACTCGACGACCAGGTCAAGATCAACGGAAACCGGGTGGAGCTCGGTGACGTTCGGGCGGCGGTGATGGCCGTGGCGGGCGTCACGGACGCCACAGTCCAGGTCTCCAGGCACGCGGCGGGCAGCCTCCAGCTCACCGCATACCTGGTGCCCGCCGAGCTGGACGTCGCCGCCGTCCGGCGGGAGCTCCGTCGGACACTTCCCTCCCACATGGTGCCGGCACACCTCAGCCCGGTGGAACGCATCCCACTGCTCCCCAACGGCAAAACCGACCGCCAGGAACTCGCCAGGATCGCCGCCGCGTCGGGCAACCATGAGAACGCCGCACTCCAGAGGGCGGCGCAGCCGCCGACCGAGGAGTCCCCGCGACCTCGAACCGGCGAAGCCCCGCAGCCACGGGCCGAGGAAACGGCACCGCTCCGGGCCGGCGACGCCGCGCCGGTCCGGCAGGCCGACAACGCCCGCGGCGTACTCCCGGCCCTGCGCCGAGTCTGGGCCGAGCTCCTCGGCTCCGCCGCCGACGACGCGCAGTTCTTCGAGGCCGGCGGCGACTCCATCCTCGCCATGCAGCTCGTCTCCCGGATGCGCCGCGAAGGCCACACCCTCACCATCCGGGACGTCTACCGAAACCCCGTGCTCGCCGACCTCGCCGACCACCTGGACGCCGTCGCGCCCCCGTCCACGGACACCCCCGCGCGCACGGCCGGTCCCGCGCCGGCACCCGCCGGCGGCCGACCGCTCGCCCCCGTACAGGCGTGGTTCTTCCGACACATCCGGACCGACAACCACCAGTGGAACCAGTCCGTCCTGCTGGAACTGAAACGGCCTGTGGAAGCCGCGGCACTGCGCCTGGCGCTCCAGGCCGTCGTCACCGCGCACCCGGCGCTCTCCGCGCGCTTCGAGCCCGGTGACGGCAGCCACGGCACCGGACGCATGCTCGACGGCGCGCCCTTCGCCGCCGAGCCGCCACGCGAGGTGCTCTGGGAACGCGACTACGCGGGAGACCGCGAGCTCGACGAGGTACTCGAAGCGGTCGAAGGCAGCCTCTCCCCGCTCGACGGTGTCCACGTCCGCGCCGTCCTCGCCCACGACCGTGCGGGCGGCGGCGACCTGCTGCTGATCGCGGTACACCACCTCGTCGTGGACGGAGTCTCCTGGCGCGTCCTGCTGGAGGACCTGGAGCAGGCCCTGGACGCGCTCGCCGACGACGCGCTTCCCGTTCTGCCCCCCGAGGCCTGCGGCTACGGCGAGTGGGTCGACAGCCTGCCCGCCGTGGCAGGACGGCCGGGCGAGGCAGAGTACTGGCTGGCACTCGCCGAACGCCGCGCCGCGGCGCACACACTGCTGCTCACCACGCCCGCCCCGGACGAACAGGACATACGCCGTGTCGAGTTCTCCCTGGACGAAGAGGCGACCCAACAGCTCATCGGGCCCCTGCCCAAACGCCTTGGCCTGCCCGTCCACCATCTGATGACCGGAGCCTTCGCCCAGGCGCTCGCACGGTGGCGAGGCACCTCCACCGTCACCTTCGATGTGGAGACGCACGGCCGACACGGACGCGACGACCTCTTCCGCACGGTCGGCTGGTTCACCGCCATCCACCCCGTCGTGGTCACCGCCGCACGCGTGCGGGACCCGGAGGACTTCGTCAGCGAGGCCGGCCGGGAGCTGAGCGCGGTACCGGAGGGCGGCGTCGGCTTCGGCGCCTGCCGGGAGTACTCGTCCGACACCCGGGTCCGGGAGACCCTGCGCGAACTGCCGCCCGCCCTTGTCTGCTTCAACTACTACGGCCAGGCCGACCAGCTCAGCCCGGCCGGCAGGTTCCACATGTCGGGCCGGCCCATTCCCCGTGAGCACTCGGCCCACTGCGAACGGGTCTACGGCATCGAGGTGTACGGGATCGTCCACGACGGGCGTCTGCGGATGGGCATGACCTGGGTCCCGAGCCCCGCAGACGGCGTCGACGAGGACGCCGTGGAAGCGCTCGTCGCGCAACTCCGCTGGGTGCTGGCCACGTTGTCCGGGGCGGATCCCAGGAACGTGCTCTCCACCGAGATCACCGCCCCCGGACAGCCGGCGGCCGAGCGCCGCCGGAACCGCGGGGCCCCGGCCGCCCCGCGCCGGGAGACCGTGCCGGTGACCGCCCAGCAACACGGCCTGCTCCTCGACGCACTCGCCCACCAGGGCACCGGCCGCTACGTCGAACAGCTCCACTGGCGTTGGCACGGGCCCCTCGACACCGAGCGGTTCACGGCGGCCTGGCACGCCGTCTTCCGCACCGAGGCCGTGCTGCGCAGCGCGTTCGACTGGCAGGAGGCGCCCCGGCTCGTGCTGCACGACCACGTGCGACCGGAGGTGACCCGCCTGGCCCACGGCGACGCGGACTGGGACGCACTCCTCGAAAGCGACCGACTGCGGGGCTTCGACCTGCGACGACCCGGGCTGCTGCGGGCCACCGTGCTCGACGACCAGCCCGCGCCGGACGGCGGCACCTCCGCCCGCGTCCTCCTCACCTTCCACCACGTGCTGCTGGACGGCTGGAGCGTCTCACTGCTCATCCAGCGCTTCTACCGGGCCTACCTCGCGGGCGGAGAGCTGCCGAACGGGGAACGCCGCCCCGACGTCCGCGACTACTCCCGCTGGCTGCACGCGCAGGAGACCGGCCCCGCGCGGGAGTTCTGGTCCGAAGCGATTCCCGAGGGCCCGCTCGCCATCCGGCCCGGGCTGCCCGGCGAGCCGACCGGGCAGCGCGGTTCCGGACGGGCCCAGACCAGGCTGACCTCAGCCGAGGCAGACCGGCTGCGAACCTGGGCGGCCACTCACGCCGCCACCGAGAGCAGCGCGCTCAACACCGCGTGGGCACTGCTGCTGAGCCGCCTCCGTGGAACACCGGGGCCGGTCCGGGTCGGCTTCGGCGTCACCGTCTCCGGACGGGGCATCCCGTTGGACGGCGTCGAGGGGCTGCCGGGACTGCTGATGAACTCCCTTCCGATGGCCGTCGAGGTCGACCCCACCTCGACCGTCCCCGCGCTGCTCGCGGCCCTCCGCGACAGGGCCCTGGACATGGCCTCGTACGAGTGGGTCTCCACGGGGCAGATCCACGAGTGGAGCGGGCGGGAGGCCGGCGAGCGACTTGTGGAGAGCCTGGTCGTCCTGGAGAACTACCCACGCTCCCAGGACGGCCTGGAAGCCGCCCTCGCCGAACACGGCGTGCGCGTCGAACTGCCGGACGCCGCCGGCTCGGAGACCGCCTTCCCCGTCAGCCTCCTGGCCTACCGGGACATGGACGGCGGCCTGGTCCTGGCCGCGGTGCACGACCGGGCCCGACTCGCGGACGCCGACGCGGCCAGGCTGGTCGAGCTGTGCGCGCGTCTGCTCGTCGAGCTCCCGCAGCGCGCGGACGACCAGACGACCGTCGCCGACGTGCTGGAGACGCTGCCCGACAGTGCCCTGCCGCGGATGGCCGAGCGGGCCGAGCCCGAGGCCGATCGCCGGAGCGGGCAGCAGTGGCCGAAGGGCGTCGACGTCCAACCGCTCGTCGAGGCCTGGCAGGCCGTCTTCGGCAGCCGGAAGGTCACCGCGGGGGACCACTTCTTCGAAGCCGGCGGCCACTCGCTGCTCGCCATGAAACTCCTGCGGGAACTCGCCGACCGCACCGGCCGCAACCTGCGGCTGGACGACCTGCTCAGCCACCCCACGGCCGGCCAGCTCGCCGAACTCCTCGCCGCGGAACCGCCGGAGAGCGGCGGCGGGGTGCTCGTCCCGCTGCGTGAGGGCACCGACCCGGACGCCGGCACCGTCTACCTCGTCCACCCCCCGGGCGGACAGGTGGCCTGCTACGCCCAGCTGGCCCGCTCCTACCAGGGCCCTGAGCGGATCGTCGGCATCCGCGATCCACGGGTCGACGACTCCGAGCCGGAGCACCTGACGACCACGCAACTCGCCGACCTCTACCTGGACAGCCTCCGACCGGCGCTGGAGGCCGGGCAGCGGGTGGTACTCGGTGGCTTCTCCGGCGGCGGGGTGATCGCCTACGAGATCGCCCAGCAGGCCGCCGCCGAGGGCTGGCAGCCGCCGCTGGTGGTGATGGTCGACGCGGGCGCCCCCGACGGCGAGCTCACCGACGCCGACGCCGACGGCTCCTTCGCCGCGCGACTCCGGGCCGTCGCGGAGGGCACCACCGCCCGGCCGGGTCACGTAGCCGAGCCGGTCGAGACCACCGAGGGCCGGGACAGCGTGGCGGCCAAGACCACCGACACCCCCGCCGAGGAGCCGGCCGACGCCGACGCCTACCTCGCCGAACTCGCCCAGATCGCCGACTGGATGCGCGGTGACGGCGGCGGCGACCCGGTGGCGCTGATGGCCGACTGCGTCGAAGCCGTCCAGCGCTACCGGCCCGAGCCCTACCCGGGCCCCGTCACCGTGCTACGGGCCGGCGACACCGGCTTCGGCAGGGGCACCGAGTACGACGAGTCGGACCGCTACCACGGCCGCCCCGGCCTCGGCTGGGAGGACCACTGCGAGGACCTCGCCATCCGCGTGGTGCCCGGCAACCACGTGACGATGATGACCGGCGACAACGTGCGGACGCTCGCACGCGTGCTGGCCGCCGCCGTCCGGAACTGACCACCAGCAGCAAAGGAGCCACCACCATGGCGCAACCTCCGAGACGGATGACGCTCGCCGGCATCATCGACGGGCCGGGCGGCCACGTCGCCGCCTGGCGCCACCCGGCCACCAAGGCCGACGCCCAACTCGACCTGGAATTCCACGTCCGGAACGCGAAGACCCTCGAACGCGGCCTGTTCGACGCGGTGTTCATCGCCGACATCGTCGCGGTCTGGGGAACCCACCTGGACTCGCTCTGCCACACCTCCCGTACGGAGCACTTCGAACCCCTCAGCCTGCTCGCGGCCTACGCCACGAACACCGAACACCTCGGCCTGGCCGCCACCGCCACCACCACCTACAACGAGCCGCACCAGGTGGCCCGCCGGTACGCCTCCCTCGACCACCTCAGCGGTGGCCGTGCGGCCTGGAACGTCGTCACCTCCGCCGCACCCTGGGAGTCCGCCAACTTCGGACGTGACACCCACCTGGAGCACGGGCGGCGCTACGCACGCGCCGAGGAGTTCATCGACGTCGTGAAACGGCTGTGGGACACCGCCGGGGACCCCGAAGACGGCAGCCCGGGGGCCCCGTTCCACCACCGAGGCGACCACTTCCAGACCACCGGGCCGCTGGACGTCGTACGCCCGCCGCAGGGCCGCCCGGTCATCATCCAGGCCGGCTCCTCCCCGGTCGGTCGGGAGTTCGCCGCCCGGCACGCCGAGGTGATCTTCACCAGGCACAACCAGCTCGGCGACGCCCAGGACTTCTACACCGACCTCAAGTCGCGGGTGGCCGGCCACGGCCGCGACCCGGAGCGCGTCCTGGTCTGGCCCACCCTGGCGCCCATCGTCGCGGCGACAGAGGCCGAGGCCCGACACCTACTGGCGGAGCTTCAGGAACTGGTCCCCGACCACGTCGCTCTGCGCACCCTCCAGGACTTCCTGGGCGTCGACCTCACCGACCACCCGGTGGACGGCCCCGTACCCGACATCCCCCACACCAACCAGTCCCAGAGCACCACCGAACGCCTCGTCGGCCTCGCCCGCCGGGAGAACCTCACCATCCGGGGCCTCGCGCTGCGACTGATGGGCGACATCCTGGCCGGCACACCGGAGCAGATCGCCGACCACATGGAGTCCTGGTTCACCCAGGGCGGCGCCGACGGCTTCAACATCGACTTCCCGTACCTGCCCGGCTCCGCCGACGACTTCGTGGACCACGTCATCCCCGAACTCCAGCGGCGCGGCCTGTACCGCACGTCCTACGAGGGCACGACCCTGCGCGACAACCTCGGCCTCGGCCTTCCCGCCCGCCCCCAGAAAGCAGGTGCCGCGTGACCTCCGGCCAGCGGAACGCTCCCACCACCCTCCTTCTGGCGGCGCTCACCTCCCGCCGCGTCGGCGCCCCGCCCGCCGACCCACGCACGCTGATCGAGACCGCCCGCGCGGCCGAGCAGGCCGGGTTCACCGCCGCGCTCCTGCACGACACCCCGTCCGAACACCCCGGTCGCGTCGAGGCCGGAACACTCGCCGCCGGCCTGGCCGCCGTCACCCGCGACCTCGGCCTGATGATGTGCACACCCCCGAACGAACCCGCCCCCTACCACCTGGCCCGGATCACCGCCTCGCTCGACCACCTCAGCGGCGGCCGCGCGGGCTGGTGCGTCGCGGCGGGCGGCGACCCCTTCGACGGCGGCCGCACCCGGCTGACAACTGCGGAACAGGCGGCCACCGCCGAATACGTCGAGGTCGTCAAAGGCCTGTGGGACAGCTTCGACGACAACGCCTTCACCCACGACCGCGCCACCGGCACCTACTGGCGGCTCGACGCCGTCCACCACCTCGACCACCGCGGCGAGCACTACGCGGTCGCCGGGCCGCTGAACGTCGCGCGTCCCCCGCAGGGTCACCCGCCCGTCGCCGTCACCGCACTGTCCCAGGTGGCACAGGCGGACCTCTTCCTGCTCGACACCACAGACGTCGACGAGGCCGTCCAGCTGGGCGAGCACGCGCGAACCGCTGCCACGGCCGCCGGCCGGGCGGCCGGAGAACTCAGGGTGATCGCCACCCTGCCCGCCGACGCCGACGCCGACGTGGTCGCGGGATGGACGGCAGCCGGCGCCGCCGACGGATTCCTCCTCCCACTCGACGACGCGGACAGTCCCTTCCTCGTCACCGTGGTCCCCGAACTCCGCCGTCGCGGCCTGCTCCCGGCGGTCCCCACCGAGCCTGCGACCCTCCGCGAGCGGCTCGGCCTGCCCCGCCCGGCGCGGACCACCACACCGGCCGAGGTCTGAGGAAGGAGCAGCGATGGAGACCCTGGTCATCACGGGCAGCACTGCCACCGCGTCCACCACGGCGCGCCTCGCCGGAGCGATCAGCCGGAGCTTCGAACAGCGCGCGCCGGGCGTCTCGGTAACGCACCTGGACCGGCGGCTGCTGCGTCTACCCGGGCTCGACGCCGACGCCTACCAGCACGGCGAACTCGCCCTGTCCCCCGACGTCCGCGAACTGGGCGACCGGCTCGCCGCGGCCCGCGCGGTCGTCCTCATCACCCCGGTACAGCACGGCAGCTACTCGGGCGCGCTCAAGAACCTCCTCGACCACGCCGCCCGGTCCGCCCTGCGGGACCGCCCGGTCCTCCTGGCCGCGACCGGCGGAACGCTTCACCTGGGAGCGTCCGCCTGTGACCACCTGCGTGCGGTCGCCCGCTCGCTCGGCGGCTGGACCGTGCCCACCCAGGTCATCGTCGAGCGCGCTGAACTGCTCACCGCCCCGCTCCCGAGGCTGACCGCCCGGATCGACCGAGCGGTGGACGAAGTCGTGCTGGCCGCCCGGATGTTGGCCCCTGCGGCAGCCTGACCGCCGCGACGTCGGGAGCGTCGTGCCGTCCGCCCGTTCCAGGCC